>JASHUW010000293.1 GCA_030039815.1 Alphaproteobacteria bacterium | reverse complement strand
GTGGCGGCGTCCTCGGGCGGTCAGGCGGCAGCGATCAACAAGGAGTTGATCAGCATGCATGCCAACCTGATCTGGAACCCGGTGTCGTTTGTCGATATCGGTCTCGAGTACACCTGGGGCCAACGCACCGTGCTGAACAATCAGACCGCAACCGAGAACGCGCTGATCAGCAAGATGGCGTTCCGCTTCTAGCCGCTTCGCTCGGTAGAGCGATATCGGAAACCCGCCGGCTCACGCCGGCGGGTTTTTTCTTCGCCGCGCGTTCGCGGCGACATCTGGTATCGCCGCCCGCGCCGGTGTACACATCGCGTAAACCACAATCCGCCTCTAACGGGCGATCGGCGACACATTGCCCCGCTCTCGACACGTCATCAAATCGCCCCAATTTGTTCAAGGCGGCGTCGCAATCGCCCGTCAATGTTCTACGGGTAAGGCAGGTCCTTACAGGTTTGTCCCCCAAACCTCGCATCCGACCGATTCGTTCGGACGGGAGCCACGCGGCTCCGGAACTCCCCCTCCGGAGCCGCTTTTTTTTCGCAGCCCTGGGCAGTGAACGGCTTCGCCGCCAACGACGGCGACCTGGTCGCCGAGGGGCTTGCCTGCCGGCGCGGCGAGCGGCTGGTTTTCAGCGGGCTCCACTGCGTGCTGCCGGCGGGCGGCGCGCTGCTGCTGACCGGCGCCAACGGGAGCGGCAAGTCGACACTGTTGCGCCTGTTGGCCACCCTGCTCGCGCCGGAGGCGGGGACGATCGCCTGGGATGGCGTGCGGATTGGCGATGATCTAGCCGCCTACCGTGCGCGCCTGCACTATGTCGGACATCTCGACGCCGTGAAGCCGGCCCTCGCCGTCCGTGAGACCCTGACCTTCTGGACGGGTCTGCGGGGGGTACAAGTATCGTCGGTCGATGCGGCGCTCGCCACCTTCGGGCTTGACGCCATCGCCGACTGGCCCTGCCGCTGGCTGTCGGCGGGACAAAAACGCCGCCTCGCGCTCGCCCGGCTGGTCGCCGCACCGGCAGCGTTGTGGCTGCTCGACGAGCCGACCGCCGCGCTCGACGCCGATGGCGAGCGCCGGCTGATCGCCTCGATCGAGGCGCATCGCGCCGCCGGCGGCCGCGTCATGATGGCGACGCATCAGGCGTTGCCGCTGGCCGATACCCAGGTTCTGGCGCTGGAGGATTTTGCCCCGGCGACGGCCGTTCCGTTCGCTTTCACGCCATGACGCCGTATCTGCGCCTGTTCCGCCGAGAGGTGCGGCTGGCGTTTCGTCAGGGCGGCGAGATCGGCTTGGCGCTTGGATTTTTTGTCCTGGCGGTGGTGCTGTTCCCGCTCGGCGTCGGGCCGGAGGCCGAAATTCTGCGTCGGATCGGCGCCGGCATCGTCTGGGTCGCCGCGCTGCTTGCCGCGGTGTTGAGCCTCGACAGGCTGTTTGCCGCCGACCACGCCGATGGTGGGCTCGATCTGTTGGCGTTGTCGGCGATGCCGCTCGAGGGTGCGGTCGTCGCCAAGTGTGCGGCGCATTGGGCGACGACCGGCCTGCCGCTCGCCATCCTCAGTCCGCTTCTTGGTCTGCTGGTGGGTCTCGACGCGCGGTCGATCGCTCTTCTCGCGGTCGGCCTCCTGCTCGGGACGCCGGCGCTGAGCCTTTTGGGCGCGATCGCCGCGGCGCTGACCCTTGGCGCACGGCGGCCGGGCGTGCTGTCGTCGCTGATCGTGCTCCCGCTCTATTTGCCGGTGCTGATTTTCGGCGCCGGCGCGGTCGAGGCGGGAATTGCCGGCGGTGGCGCGCGTCCCCATCTCTTGCTCCTTGGCGCGTTCAGCCTTGGCGCGCTGCCGCTGGCGCCGATCGCCGCCGCCGCGGCATTGCGGCAAGCACTTGATTAAGTCGTTTGGGGTAGATTCCGCGGCATGCTGACCCGTCTCGCGAACCCGGCGCGCTTTATGCGGTTGAGCGGAACCGTGCTACCGCCGCTTGCGCTGGCGACAGTGGTGGTGCTGGCGATAGGGCTATATCTCGCACTCTTCGTTGCTCCGCCCGATTACCAACAGGGCGAGAGCGTCAGGATCATGTTTGTACATGTCCCAGCGGCATGGATGGCGCTCTTCGCCTATCTCGTGGTCGCCGTGGCGAGCGCCGTCGCCTTGGTGTGGCGCCATCCGCTGGCGGAGATCGCGGCTCAGGCGGCGGCGCCCCTCGGCGCGGCTTTCACCTTCGTGTGCCTGGTGAGCGGATCGCTGTGGGGCAAGCCGATGTGGGGCACCTGGTGGGCGTGGGATGCGCGCATGACCTCGGTGCTGGTTCTGTTCTTCCTCTATCTCGGCTATATGGCGCTGGTGAACGCGTTCGACGACATGAGTCGCGGCGCCCGCGCCGGCTCGGTGCTGGCGCTCGTCGGCGTCGTCAACCTGCCGATCATCAAGTTTTCGGTCGATTGGTGGAATACGCTGCACCAGGCGGACAGCGTCTTTCGCATGGGCGGGCCGACCATCGACCCGTCGATGCTATGGCCGCTGCTGATCATGGGGCTTGGCTATCTGCTGTTGTTCAAGACACTGCTGCTGGTGCGCATGCGCACCGCGCTCAACGAGGCGAAGGCGCGGGCCTTGCGGCTCGCCGCGCCGCAGCGGCTGAGCACCGCGCCGCCGCTCCCCGAACCGGAACCGGTGCTGCGATGAGCGGCTTCCAGCACTGGGCGCAGATGGGCGGTTATGCGGCGTTTGTCTGGCCGGCCTACGCCGTCGCGCTCGTCGTGCTGGGCGGCATTGCCGCGCAATCCTGGCGGCGCTACCGCGCTAGCTTGCGCGATCTCGACCGGCTGCAGCGGCCCCCACGCGAACGATGACGCGCGCGCGATGACCAGCCGCAAGAAAAAGCGCCTGGCGTTTCTGATCCTCGGACTCGTCGCGCTCGGCGGCGCGACGGCGATGGTGCTGGCCGCGTTCCGCGACAATCTTGTGTTCTTCTATAGCCCGACCGAGCTGGCGGCGAAGCCGGCGCTCGCCGACGGGCGGATCCGCATCGGCGGTCTGGTCGAGAACCGCAGCGTCGAGCACCAGGACGGTGAGAAGGTCTCGTTCCGCGTTACCGACGGCAAGACCGACATCGCGGTGCGCTATGACGGCATCCTCCCGGACCTGTTCCGCGAGGGGCAGGGAGTCGTGGCCGAAGGG
>JASHUW010000292.1 GCA_030039815.1 Alphaproteobacteria bacterium | reverse complement strand
GACTACAAGGCGGCCAATCTGCGCTCCGACACCGATTTGAAGCTGCAGGACAATTCGGTCGTCGAATCGGTCGACGAGTTCGGTGACCAGATCTCGGTGATGATCCTCACCGCCTTCCCCAACATGGTGCTGCAGCAGGTGCGCAACACGCTGGCGGTGCGCGTGATCCGACCGCGCGGGATCGACAAGACCGAGCTCGAATGGGTCCATCTCGGCTTCGACAGCGACGACGAGACCATGCAGGAGCGCCGGCTGCGCCAGGGTAACCTCATCGGCGCCGCCGGCTACATCGCGATGGAAGACGGCTGCGTCGGCGGTTTCGTGCAGCGCGCGCTGCAGTTCAACGACGACGACAGCGGCATCGTCATGATGGGCGGGCACGACGCCGAATCGCAGAACTTCCGCGCCAGCGAGGCGGCGATCCGCGGCTTCTGGAAGAAATACCGCGCGCTGACCGGGGTCTGACCGCTCGATGACCGGGCGCCCATTTTCGTCGCCCCCGCGCAGGCGGGGGCCCAGGGGTGGGCGACGTGACGGCGGCCCCGGGTTCCCGCCTTCGCGGGAATGACGATAGGGGGAGTGATGTCCCATCAGGAAATAAGGCTCGGCGTGGCCGAGCTCTACGCCGCCTACGCCGACTGCATCGACGACGACCGGCTCGAGGCATGGCCCGATTTCTTTGTCGACCAATGCCGCTACCTGATCACCGACTGGCAGAGCCACGAGGCCGGGCTGAAGCACGGCGTCATCTATTGCGCCTCGAAGGGCATGCTGATCGATCGCATCACCTCGATGCGCCGCGTGTTGATGTTCGAGGCGCACCGCTACCGGCACATCGTCGGCCCGCCGCGCGTCGCCAAGGTCGAGGGCGGCGTCGCCGAGGCGCACGCCAATTTTTTCGTCGCGCGCATCATGCATAACGGCGAGACCAGCCTATTCGCGACCGGCCGCTATCTCGACCGCATCGACGTGAGCGCGCAGCCCTACCGCTTTATCGAGCGCCTCGTCGTCCTCGACAGCCAGAAGATCGACACGCTGATCGCGATACCGTTGTAACCCCGTTCGCGACTAAGATCGCGGGCGTGCGACATATCTGAGGCGATAGGAGGCCTCGCGTGGGTACTAGCATAAAGCGCACGATCACTACCTCGCTGACCGCGGACGAGGTGGCGCAACTTGACCGCGTGCGGGAGCGTCAGGATTTGAGTAGAGCGGAGGCGGTCCGAGCGGCGATCCGTCGGTATGTCGGGGTGATCGGCGGCCTTCCGCCCGTGGAAGACCCGACGGAGGACGAAATCGAGGCGCTTAGTGCGGGGGAGGCCGAATTCGCTCGCGGTGAAACACGGCGGCTCGAAGACGTGCAGAATGAGCTGGGATTGCCGACTAAGTAGTCGGGCCGAGCGGGCGTTCAAGCGGATGCAGGGACGCGACCGCGATCGCATCAACCAAGTGCTCAACGAGATGAAGGAGGAGCCGCTCCATGGCGATATCGTCCCGTTGCGCGGCCAGCATCAGGGTGCGTTCAGACGTCGTATCGGTTCGTGGAGGATCGTCTTTCCGGTAAAACCGGAAGCTCAGATCGTGGTCATTCACGACATTGTTCGCCGCACGTCGACGACGTACTGAGATGCCTGAGCAGGACGACATCCTCTTCGACCGCGCGGGCGGGGTCGGCACGGTGCTGCTCAACCGGCCGCAGGCGCTCAATGCCTTCACGCTCGGCATGTACCGGCAATTCGACCCGGCGCTGCGCGCCTGGGCGAATGATCCGGCCGTCCATGCGGTGCTGATCGAGGGCGCGGGCGACCGGGCATTCTGCGCCGGCGGCGATGTGCGCGCGGTCTACGAGGCCGGCAAGGGCATCTCCGGCGACCCGGATTTCACCCGGGTCTTCTTCGCCGAGGAATACCGGATCATCGGCTTCATCCATCATTACCCCAAGCCGTACATCGCGATTCTCGACGGCATCACGATGGGCGGCGGCGCCGGGGTTTCGGTCAACGGCGCCTATCGCATCGCCACCGAGAAGACCATGTTCGCGATGCCGGAGACCGGGATCGGCCTCTTCCCCGATGTCGGCGCGACGCGCTTTCTCAATCTGTGTCCCGGCCATATCGGTCGCTATCTTGGCCTCACCGGCGCGCGCCTCGGCGCGGCCGATGCGCGTTATTGCGGGCTGGCGACGCACTTCGTGCCGCGTGAGCGCGTGCCGGCGCTGAAAGAGGCGCTCGCGGCGATGGCCTGGGAGGTCGACCACGAGAACGCCCAGGTTGAGGCGCTTCTCGACCAATTCGCCGCCGATCCGGGCCCGCCGCCTATCGGCGCGCGGCGCGCCGTGATCGACCGCTGCTTCGCCGGCGAGACGATGGAGGCGATCTTCGACGCGCTGGCGGCCGAAACCGAGGATCGCGCTTGGGCCGAGGAAACTCGCGCCACACTCCTGACGAAATCGCCGACCAGTCTGCGTATCACGCTGCGCCAGCTGGTGGAGGGGCGCGGCATGAGTTTGGAGGACGCGCTGCGGCTTGAATATCGCATGACCCAGCACGTTATGGCGGCGCACGATTTCTACGAGGGCATCCGGGCGGCGCTGATCGACAAAGACCAGAAGCCGCAGTGGCGGCCGGCGATCCTGGCGGAAGTCGACGCGGCGATGACGGATGGTTATTTCGCGTCTTTGGGACCGGGCGAACTGACGTTCGAGTAGCAGCGGGAGGAAGCGGAGATGGCGACGATCGGCTTTATCGGCCTCGGCAACATGGGCGCGCCGATGGCCGCCAACCTCATGAAGGCGCAGCACAAGGTCACCGGTTATGACGTCGTCGCCGGCCCGGTCTCCACTCTCGAGCTGCAAGGCGGCAAGGGCGCGGCCAATGCGGCGGAGGCCGCCGCGGCGGGCGATATCGTCGTTACCATGCTGCCCGCCGGCCCGCAGGTGCGCGCGGTCTATCTCGGCCCTAACGGCATCATCGCCAAGGCGAAAAAAGGTGCGCTGCTGATCGACTGCTCGACGATCGATGTCGAGACCGCGCGCCTGGTGAGCGAGGAAGCGAAAAAGGCGGGCCTCGAGATGCTCGACGCGCCGGTCTCGGGCGGCGTGATGGGCGCGCAGGCCGGCACCTTGACCTTCATGGTCGGCGGCACCGAGGCGGCGTTCGCCAAGGGCCGGCCGATCCTCGCCAATATGGGCCGCACCATCGTCCACGCCGGACCGGCGGGGAACGGGCAGATCGCCAAAATCTGCAACAACATGATGCTGGCGGTATCGATGATCGGCGTGTGCGAGGGCTTCGCGCTCGCGGAAAAATTGGGGCTGCCGAGCCAGACGCTGTGGGATATCTGCAGCACTTCGACGAGCCAGTGCTGGGCCATGACCAATTATTGCCCGATGCCCGGCCCGGTGCCGGCGGCGCCGTCGAACCGCGGCTATCCGGCCGGGTTCACCGCGGCCAACATGTTGAAGGATTTGCGACTTTCCCAGGCAGCCGCCGGTCAGGCGGCAGCCGCGACGCCAATGGGCGCGGCGGCGGCCAACCTTTACCAGCTGTTTGTCGACGGCGGCAAAGGCGCACTCGATTTCTCCGCCATCATGCAGATGGTGCGCCGCCACGGGAACGCCGGCTGATAGGCGAAGAGAACGAAAAATTAACACAAACCTCGCTAGGTTTTCGATGAGACTGCCTAGCGAGGCATGCAGATGAACACCGGGTATCTTGAAGTGATCTCGCTCGTCGAGCGGCTTCACCGGCACTTTCTCGAGGTCGTGAAGCTCGAGCTTGACGGGCTCGGCATCCACGACATCAACAACGTCCAGGGCCTGATGCTGTTCAACATCGGCGACGCCGAGATGACCGTCGGCGAGTTGACGCTGCGCGGTTGCTATCTCGGCTCGAACGTTTCCTACAACGTCAAGAAGATGGTCGAGAACGGCTATCTCGCGCAGGAGCGCTCGGTGCACGACCGCCGCTCGATCCATGTGCGGCTGACCGAGAAGGGGACGAAACTGCGCGACCGCCTGCAGGCGATGCATCAGCGTCATGTCGAGATGCTGAACCAGACCGCGATCAGCGATGAGGATTTGCAGGCCGCCACGGTGACCCTGCGCCGCCTCGAGCGCTTCTGGATTCGCGCTGGCGACCTCGTGCAGCGTCCCGGGCAATACGCCGCCTAGCTTCAGCGGATTTGACGGATCGGAAACGGGCTGCAATTTTGCAGCCCGTTTTGCTTTTTGCGTCCGCTCGCGCTGGTGCCGAAGGTCGGGCGGACGCCCGATCGCACTTGATAGGAGCGCCCCATGCCGTCACTGCCGCCCCTCATGCAGCTTGCTCCCGGCCTCACCGCGGCGGGTGCGCTGAGCGCCGACCATATCGAGGCGCTCGCCGCCTCCGGGGTCAAGACGATCATTAACAACCGCCCCGACAACGAGGACCCCGGCCAGCTCTCCGCCGACGAGGCAAAGAAGCTCTGCGAGGCGCGCGGCATCGCCTATCATCACATCCCGTTTGTCGCTGCGACGCTGACCCGCGACCATATCGACGCCTTCGAGACGGTGCTGATGACCGGCTCGCACCCGATGGTCGCGCATTGCCGCAGCGGCACGCGCTCGACGATGATCTGGGCGCTGACGCGGATACGCCAGGGCGACGACCCGGCGGCGCTGGTCGCGCTCGGCGCGCGCAACGGCGTCGATATCTCCGCGCTGCCGGCGCTGGCGGCGAAGCTGCTCTAGGTCTTGCCGCAAGAACCGCGCTGGGTCACGGCCGAGGAGGTCGTCGCCCTCAACCGCGAGGAGGTCGCGAAGACCGGTGAGCCGCACGAGCTCAAGGATCGCGCCGCGCTCGACATCGCGGTGAAGCGGCCGTGGAACGTCTGGGTCTATTTCATGGACCACGACTTCGCGACGCTCGCGATGTCGCTGCTGGTGGCGATCGCCGGGGCAAAAGCCTTCGCCGCCGGCAACGAGCGCACCGCCTACCGCGCCGCGGTGGCGCTGCTCGAAGCCAACGGCATCGCTCTCGACCTTGGTGCCAACCGCGAGCGCGCCGAGGGGCGGCTCTTCGATTACTTCCGCGGCCGGCTCTCCCAGGCCGGCGTACGTGAATGGTTCCGGGACTGGATGAGCCCCGCCGAATAGCTCGGCGCGTCACACTGACGGCCACTGGCGGCACGATTGCTGCATGAGCGTCTCATAAGAAAAGGAGACGAAATGATAAGAATTCTCACCGCCACGCTCACCGGCATTCTGGTCGTCGCTCCGGCTCTGCTCGCTGTCGTGCTGGTTTCCGGATATCTCGCGGCGCCGGCGTCGCCCTGACCGTCTTCCTCCAGGCGGAAGGCACCAAAAAAGGGCGCCGCAGGGCGCCCTTTTTCACCGAAACGGTAGCCGATCTATTTCTTGGCGCGCGCCGCGCGGCGGCCGGTGCCGCGTCCCAGACCGATCTTCTTCGCGAAGTCGGAGCGCTGCTGGGCGTATTTCGGTGCGACCATGGGATAATCCGGCGGCAGACCCCATTTCGACCGGTATTCGTCGGGCGAAAGATTGTACGTCGAGCGCAAATGCCGCTTCAGCATTTTCAGCTTCTTGCCGTCTTCCAGACAGACCAGGTACTCGGGCGTGATCGACTTGCGCACCGGCACCGCGGGTTTCAACACTTCCTGAACCGTCTCGACAACCTGGCCGTCGAGCGAACGAAGCGAGTTGTAAACCGCATGAATGACGTCACCGAGTTGTCCGGTCGCCAACGTATTATTGCTCACATACGCGGCGACGACTTCGGTGGTCATTCGCAACAGTTCGTCTTCTGCCGTTTTCGGCGCTTCCGCTTCGGCCATGTCCTGTCCCATCCCCTAGATCGCATAAACCCAAGGTGATAATTGCAGCCCATTGTTTTGGTGTCAACGATAACACCGGCAGATAATAGTAATAATGGAAAATGAGTTGCTGCAGCGACTTGCCTATAGCTGAGAAGCTGGAATCTCTGCGAATGATCTGCGGCCGAGAGACTCGCGAGATTAGCGCTTGTGCTTGGCGGTTGTGCGTATTGTCGCGGCGTTTCTGAGCAGACCCGATCGGCGAGAAGCCGGTGTCGACGCGAGGTCTGGTAGCTGGCTGACATCCGCGCCCGAGATATGGTAGGATTTCAGCCAACCGTGCGCC
>JASHUW010000291.1 GCA_030039815.1 Alphaproteobacteria bacterium | reverse complement strand
AGACGCCGATGCTGTGGGCGATCGGCTTCATCTTCCTGTTCACGGTCGGCGGCGTCACCGGCGTCGTATTGTCCAACGCAGGCATGGACATCGCACTGCACAACACCTACTACGTCGTGGCGCATTTCCACTACACGATGTCACTGGGCGCGGTCTTCACCATCTTCGCCGGGTTCTATTACTGGATCGGCAAGATGTCGGGGCGGACCTATCCCGAGTGGATGGGCCAGGTGCATTTCTGGACGACCTTCATCGGCGTCAACCTGACCTTTTTCCCGATGCACTTCCTCGGGCTGGCGGGGATGCCGCGACGCATCGCCGACTACCCCGACGCGTTCACGGGGTGGAATTACATCGCGTCGCTGGGCTCGTACATCTCGGCGGCGGCGACGGTGTGGTTCGTCTTCGTCGTGCTCTACACGCTCTTCGCCGGCAAGAGGGTCGGCGCCAATTACTGGGGCGAGGGCGCGACGACGCTCGAATGGACGGTGTCGTCGCCGCCGCCGTTCCACACCTATGAAGAGCTGCCGGTGATCAAAGCCGAGACGGGGCACGCCTAGCCCGAGCGGCGGGGGCACGCTTCCCCCGCACCGCCCAGCGACGACCCATTAAGGGACAATGACATGAATAACCATCGCGAGGCGACCGCCAGTGGCGCGCGGCTTCTATCGCAAGCAAAAGCCCTCGGCCCGACGATCGCGGCCCATGCCGATGAGATCGAGCGCCGCGGCGAGTTGCCGCCGAGCCTCGTGGCGACCCTGATCGAGAAGCGCTTCTTTCGCCTGCTGCAGCCTCGCTCCATCGGCGGCGCGGAGCTCGACCCGCTGAGTTATGTCCCGATTATCGAGGAAATCGCCAGCCACGATGCCAGCACCGCCTGGTGTCTTGGCCAGAATAACGGTTGCTCGATGACGGCAGCCTATCTTGCGCCCGCCGTCGCGAAGGAAATCTTCGGCCCCGACGATGGCATACTCGCCTGGGGGCCGGGGCCGGCGACCATGGAGCGGGTGCCGGGCGGCTATCGCCTTAGCGGCCACTGGAGTTTCGCGAGCGGCAGCCATCACGCCACCTGGCTCGGCGCGCACGTCCCCGAACCCGACGGCGATGGAGCGATCCGCACCCTGCTGTTTCCGAAGTCGAGCGCCAAGATGAAGGCGATCTGGCGTGTGGTCGGGCTGCGCGGCACCGGTAGCGACGCCTACTCGGTGTGTGATCTGTTTGTTCCGGAAGAACGTACGGTTCTCCGCGGCCCCCAGATTCGCGCACGCGAGCCGGGTCGGCTTTATCGCTTCACCCGGGGCAATCTCTACGCAGCCGGCTTCGCCGGCGTGTCCCTAGGGATTGCGCGCGGCGTGCTGGCGGATTTCGTCGAGCTCGCGCAGGACAAGGTGCCGCGCGGCGCCAAAGGCACGCTGCGCGAGAATGCGGTCATCCAGGCCCTGGTCGCGGAAGCCCAAGCAAAATTGCAGGCCTCGCGTAGCTTCCTGATGGATGCTCTCCGCGACATGTGGAGTGAAGCGATGACAGGCGGCGAGTTCAGCCAAGCTCAGAGCGCGTCGCTCCGCTTGGCCTCCACCTGGGCAATTCACCAGGCGCGCGATGCCGTGACAGCGCTCTATCAGGCGGCGGGCGCAACCGCGATCTTTGACGAAAACCCATTCGAACGGCGCTTCCGCGATATGCACACCGCCTGCCAGCAATCGCAGGGGCGCCCGGTTCATCTCCAATCAGTCGGCCAGATACTTTTGGGGCTCGAACCCCAGACTTCTCTCTTCACCTTCTGATCCATATTGCCGAAACGCGGCGGCAGCCGGCAGCCGGCCGCGCATCCTATCATGCGAAACGGGCGGCGGGGCGTCTGGCGCCCGGCCGCCCGACGAATGATGGTGGTCAAGCGAGCGCTGGCTCGGCGATTTTGGCTTTCGCGAACGCCGGCATCACCTCGGTGGCAAATCGCTCGATCTGTTCGAGACAGACGGATTTCGGAACGCCGACCCACTCTTGGACCAAAACGCGGTCAAGCCCGGGATACCGTCTTTCCAGCGCCTTGAGGTGTTCGATGATCTGCTCGGCGGGCCCGCAAAGAACGCCGCCGGCCTTGATCCCGTCCTCGATGCGCGGAAGCTGGGCGAAGGGGGCGCGCCTCGGATCGCGCATGATCGCGATCTGCTCGTCCGACAGGGCGCGCACCAAGCGCAGCTCGCCGAACATCTTCAGGTTTTCTTCGTAGTATTTGCCGGCTTCGCGGATGCCCTGCTCCTGGCTCGGCGCGATGTAGCAATGGAAGCCGATGCAAAGCCGCTCGCCGAGTTCGAGTTCCATGCCCAGCTTTCGGTGCGCCTCCTGCCACGCGAGCATCAGGTTGTGGGTCGCCCCGCCTTCGGCGGCTCCGCCTCCGATAAGGCCGTTGATCCCGTGCTTGGCCATGAACTCGATGGCCCGCGTCGTGCCGCCCTGGATCGGCTGCCAGCACTCCACGGGCAGGCGCAGCGGGCGCGGCACCAGGGTCAGCTCCTTCAGGTCGTAGCCGCGATAGGGCACCCGCGCCGGAACAGTGTAGTACCTGCCCTCATGCGAGAAGCTCTCGTTGTTGAACGCCTTGAAGATGAGTTCGACCTGCTCCTCGAAAAGCTCGCGGTTGGCGACTTGATCCATCAGGGGCGCGCCAAAGGTCTCGACCTCGCGGGTGTGATACCCGCGCCCGACGCCGAACCGAACCCGGCCGCTCGTCAGGATGTCTGCCATCGCGAAGTCCTCGGCCAGGCGCAACGGATGCCACATCGGCGTGATGTTGAAGCCGCAGCCGATCTTCAGACGCCGCGTTTGATGCGCCAGATGCACCGCCAGCATCAGCAGATTGGGGATGCACTCGTACCCCTCATGCTGAAAATGGTGTTCGGCCATCCAGAACGTGTCATAGCCGAAGCGGTCCATCAGTCCGGCCATCGCTTCGGCCTTCTCGAACACGGTCGCCAGATACTCATTGGGGTATCGGCGGTCATTGACCGGGATTCCGCCATAGCCGACATCCTCGATGTCGACGTGGCCGGCAAACAGGCTGTCGAATTTGCTGATCATGCTCGTCCTCCAGGAAAGGAACTCGCTGTTGCCTCCCCGTTCAAACCACTGAGTCCGACAGCGCGATCGCTGAACCGGTCGCTGGTGTCAGGTTCCTCCTTTCTCGTGCCGTTTTCGGACTCCTTCGTTTATCGACGCCCCGTTCAGACGAAGCGCGCTTCCGTTTCGAGGCCGAGCATGTGTCTGCCTACGGTCTCAAAGTGGCCGATCCGACCCTGCAGATGCTGCGAGACGGTATGCGCATCGCGGAACCGCCGTTCTAAGGGGTTGCCGGTGAATATCGAGGTCGTGCCGGCGAGTTCGTAAAGTCGATCGACGACTTCCGTCGCGACCCGAAGCGCAAACGTCCCGGCGGCGCGGATCTTCACACGCTGATCGAGGGGCAGGGCGCCACACCCTTGGCCCGCGTTCTCGGCCTCGCGCAGGGTGGCGACCAGATAACAGCGCGCAGAGGCCAACTTCGTGTCCGCCTCGGCAACGGCCACTTGGACAAGCGGGTCCTCACGGAGAGACCTGCTGCCCCATCGCGGCACCTTGTGCTGCGCCAAATCGAGAAAGCCGTTAAGCGCACCGCGCGCATTGCCGAGCCCGACCGCGGCAAAACCGGCGGCATAAATATTGTTCGCCGCGAAACGATAGGGCCCGCCGAGCTTGACGCGCGCGGCATCCGGCCATTGAAAGAGCGCCAGGATGGTATGTTCCTGCGGCACGAACAACTCGTCGAGCGTGTACATGTCGCTCCCCGTCCCGCGCAGGCCGATGACATGTACACGCTCGACGAATTGTTCG
>JASHUW010000290.1 GCA_030039815.1 Alphaproteobacteria bacterium | reverse complement strand
AGCTCCAGGCGGGTGACGCCGCCTTTCGGCCAGCCGCCAGGGTTCGGCGTCTTGTCGGCGTCGATATAGAACGGAACGGCATCGGCGATGCCGTCCTGCCGCGCCATCGCCGGCAGGTCGACCCAGAACCATAGGTTCAGGTCCGGCCGATTATCGGGCAGAAAAAAGCTGGGCTTTGTCGCCGGGGGCACGCGCAGCAGCCCGACCACGCGCACCGTGCCGGACAACTCACCGGCCGCGCGCTTCGTGCGATCCTTCAGTTCGAGCGGGACGAAACCGCGATTGACGAACATCGTGCGTCCGTCGGTTATGAGCAGCGGGGTTATCACCTGATAGCCGCTTTCTCCTTCATCGGACGAGGCGGCGAGAAACAGCTCCTTGTCGTTCTCAAAGGTTCCTTCCGCGACGATATGGTGGAATTCGAGCTCGCGTGCTTCCGCCAAGGTCTGCGGCGGCGCCACTGTCGCCGCAGCAACGGCTGCGTCGCGTTGGGCGATCAGCCCCTCCTTCCAGTGCAGGCGCTGTACCTGCCACACGCCAAGGCCGATGAGGAGCACAAGGCTCGGCACGGTGAATAGGGTCGGGACGAGACGGGGCCGGAGACCGAGCATCATCCGTTGCTACGACTGCGGCGGGTTCAGCAGATGATGCCGGTATTGCAGCGCGATCATGTACGCCTTCATCGGCCGCAACAGGCCGATTGCGCCACCCACGATAATCGGCGCTAGCACCGCGAGATGCACCCAGATCGGCGGCTCGAACTCGATCTCCATCCACGCGGCGATACCAACGGCGATCGCCCCCAGAAAGAAGATCAGGAACACCGCCGGCCCGTCGCCGGCATCCTCGGCCGACAGGTCGAGCCCGCAGGAAGGGCACGCCGCGCGCACCGTCAGCAGGCCTGAAAAAATCCGCCCTTCGCCGCAGCGCGCGCAGCGGCAGCTCAACGCCGCTTGCGCGGGCGAGATGGCTCGATAGGTCCCGGCCACTACTCGCCGAGCGGGATGGCCTGGCCCATGCCCCACCAGTAGATGCAGACGAACAGGAACAGCCAGACCACGTCGACGAAATGCCAGTACCAGGCGGCAGCTTCGAGCCCGAAATGGTGGGTCGGCGTGAAGTCGCCCTTCTTTGCGCGCCACAAACAGACCGCGAGGAAGGTCGTGCCGATGATCACGTGGAAGCCGTGAAACCCGGTCGCCATGAAGAAGGTCGACGGATAGATGCCGCCGGTGAAATGGAACGCAGCGTGCGTGTACTCGTAGGCCTGCACGCAGGTGAAGCTGATGCCGAGCAGCACCGTCACGATCAGCCCTTGGACCAGCCCTTTCTGGTTGCCCTCAAGCAGCGAATGGTGCGCCCAGGTCACCGTCGTGCCCGACAGCAACAGGATCAGCGTGTTGAGAAACGGAAACTCGAACGGATTGAACGGCGTGATGCCCTTGGGCGGCCACACCCCGCCGACCGGGAACAGGCTCGACGTGAAGAACGCCCAGAAGAACGCGGCGAAGAACATCACCTCGGAGGCGATGAACAGCGCCATCCCGAAGCGCAGACCGATCTGCACGACCGGCGTGTGGTAGCCCTCGAATGTCGCCTCACGGCGCACGTCGCGCCACCACACGAACATCGTGCCCAGCACCATCAGCGCGCCGATGATCAACACCAGGCCGCGGCTGCCGAGCACATCGTAGCCGTGCATGAACAATACAGCGCCGCCGGCCATCACCCCGGCCGCGATCGAGCCGACCAGCGGCCACGGACTCGGATCGACGAGATGGTACGGATGCTTGGGGGCGTCGTGCCCCCCATGCGCGGCGTGTGCGTGGTCGGTCATGAGTTCGGCCCCAATTTGTCGGTTTTCGGGCGGGCAGATTGCTGGTCGGCCGCCTTGAACATCGCATAGGACAGCGTGATCGTGCGGACGTCGTTGGTGTCGGGGTCTTTCAGGAGATCGGGATCAACGAAGAATACCACTCCCATATCCTTGCTCTCGCCCGGCGCCAGATACTGCGCGTTAAAGCAGAAGCATTGCAGCTTGTCGAAATAGATCCCGACCTTGGTCGGTGTCACGTTGTAGACGGCGCGCCCGGTGATCCCGTGGTTGGAAAGGTTCTTCGCGCGAAAGAACACCTGCTCCTGCTCGCCCGGATGCACCTGCACCTCGTCGACCAGCGGGCGGAACTCCCAGTCGAGTCCGGGGTCGATCTCGGTGTTGAAGCGCACCGTGACGACCGCCTTGGAGATGTCGTCAGGCGCCGCCGCAGCGCGCTGGGTCGCACCGCCAAAGCCGGTCGCGGCGCAGAAGATGCGATAGAGCGGCACTGCGGCAGCGGTTAGCCCGCCCATCCCCGCGAGCACCGCGAGCAAGAGGACGACCGTCGTCGTGTGGCGGCGGCGAGCACTCTGCACCATGCTAATGCCCACCCATGCGCACGAAGGTCAGCGCGTAGAACAACGCCACCAGGCCAATCAGCACCAAGAGCAGCGCGCGGTTGCGCGCGCGCACCGTGCGCAGGCGCGCATCCCGGGGATCGTCGGCCATCACCGCGCGCCTCCCCCAATCGGGGCCATCGCGGCATGATCGACCAGGAGCAGCATGAAGATCAGCGCCAGGTAGGCGAGCGAAAACGCGAACATCTGCCGGGCGCTGCGCTCGCCTTCGTCGCGGCAGACGCGCACCGACGCCACGGTAAACATCAGGCTCAGCGCCCCCGCCCCCACGGCGTAGAGCATCCCGGCGATGCCGAGCAGCCACGGCGCCGCGGTCACCGGCCACAGCACCAGCGTATAAAGCAGCATCTGCCGCTTCGTCTCGCGCTTGCCGGCGACGACCGGCAGCATCGGGATGCCGGCGGCGGCATATTCGTCCGCCTTGTAGAGCGACAGCGCCCAGAAATGCGGGGGCGTCCAGAAGAAGATGATCGCGAACAGCGCGATCGCGCCCCATGCGATGTCGCCGGTCACCGCCGCCCAGCCGATGAGCGGTGGCAGCGCCCCCGCCGCGCCGCCGATCACAATGTTCTGCGGCGTTCGGCGCTTCAGCCACATCGTGTAGACGAAGACGTAGAAAGCGATGGTCAGCGCCAACAGCTCGGCGGCGACCCAGTTGACGGCGATCCCCATCACCGCCACAGAACCGACCGCCAGCACGCAACCGAAACCGAGCGCCTCGCCCGGCAGCATCCGTCCCGCCGGCAACGGCCGCGACGCGGTACGGCGCATCACGCGGTCGATGTCGCGGTCGTACCACATGTTGATCGCGCCCGAGGCACCGGCGCCAACCGCGATGCAGAGGATCGCGACCGCGGCGATGAACGGATGGATATGCCCCGGCGCCATGACGAGCCCAACGACGCCGGTGAACACCACCAGTGACATGACCCTTGGCTTCAGGATCTGGACGTAATCGCCGACCGCCGCGCTCGAGACCGGAGCGACGGCGGTCGTGGGCAAGTCGCTCACGATAGGCTCCGCCTGCACCCTCGCCTAGTGGCCGGCATGCGACGCCGTGATCACCGGCAGCTCCTCATAGGTGTGGAACGGCGGCGGCGACGGCACCGTCCATTCGAGCGTCGTCGCGCCCTCGCCCCAGTAATTGGCGCCAACCCTCTTGCCGGCGAGCAACGTGTACAGCACGACGAAGACGAACCAGACCGTCGAGGCCGACGAGATGTACGAGCCCAGTGAGGCAATATGGTTCCACCCGGCAAATGCATCGGGGTAGTCGGCGATGCGTCGCGGCATCCCCGCCAGCCCGAGGAAGTGCATCGGGAAGAAGGTCAGGTTGACGCCGATAAAGGTCGTCCAGAAATGCAACTGGCCCATCCACTCGGGATAGGTCCGCCCCGACATCTTGCCGATCCAGTAATAGAAACCGGCGAACAGCGCGAACACCGCGCCGAGCGACAGCACGTAATGGAAATGCGCCACGACGTAGTACGTGTTGTGCAGCGCAATATCGACGCCGGCATTGGCCAGCACCACGCCGGTGACGCCGCCGACCGTGAACAGGAAGATGAAGCCGATCGCCCACAGCATCGGCGTCTTGAACTCGATCGAGCCGCCCCACATCGTCGCGATCCACGAGAAGATCTTCACCCCGGTCGGCACCGCGATCACCATCGTCGCCGCGGTGAAATAGGCTCGCGTGTCGATCGAGATCCCGGTCGTGTACATGTGGTGCGCCCACACGACAAAGCC
>JASHUW010000289.1 GCA_030039815.1 Alphaproteobacteria bacterium | reverse complement strand
TAAGAAATTCGCCGAACAGCGCACCGAATGGGGCCGGACGAGCTAGTGTGGAGGAATCCTCGGCAGCGACAGTCAAGGCCGTTTCTCCTCGGCCGGATCGGACGTCATCCTCGATCCACGATGGATTCAGCTTATTCATAGGCCCCCCGGGTCCATCCCGGAACAAGTTCGCGGACGGCGGAGGCGGGTCGCTCTCTGATCGGCTTGGCTGCCTAGTCGAAATCCTCGGCGAGCGCGGCCCGTACCGTCTCCGGCATTACCGCCATGTGCCCGTAATTCGGGTGGTTGATCCCGATAAGGACGCGCGCGCCGGGTGTCTTGAACCTGGCAATCTGTCCGCCGGTGAACGGGAACCATACGAACTGCACCGCGGAGGCCTTGCCGTCAGGGCTGGCGTTTTCGCGACTTGGATCAGGCTTGCCACAGATGCGCTCGCGATCGACCTCGATAAAAATGTGATTTTCGATGCCGCCGAGGCGCGCCAGCAGGGTTGCGCGGCGGGTCGGGTCGTCGATCTCCAGCATCACCGTCGCGACCAGCTCGCGTCCTTGCGGGATCATGGGGTTATACGCGGCAAGTTCATCCTCGATTTGAGCCTCGCCACCCTTCTCGACGAACAGCATTTCGTGGACTTGTTGCCACATCGTCTCGTAATTCTCGAAATAGAACGTCGCAAACGGGCCGACTTCGACCCGGCGACGCTTCTTCAATTCGCTCACCTCGCGTCGCCGCTCCCGCCTGATCTTGCCGTAATCGGCGATCGGCAGAATGTCATCATGGGTCAGCTTGCGCCTGCGTGTGGTTTCCGGCATTGCGGTGCCCGCTCAGGCCGCCGTCTGCAGGCCGTAGGCGCGGGCAAACAGCTCGATCGGATGCACCGCGTCGGGCACTTGCTCGTCTTTCGCCATCAACTCCATCCCTTGCGCGATATGAAGGCCCGCCAGCGGGCATTCCGAGGCGACGAAGCGTTGCCTTTCGTTCAGCGCCTGGCGCGCGACGGGCCTTCCGACCTTGATCGCGGTTTCGAAATTGCCCTTCATGACGCCCCACGAGCCGCCGTGTCCCGAGCAGCGCTCGATGATCTTGATCTCGGTGTCTGGGACGAGGCGCAGCAGCTCGGCTGCCTTCTGCCCCATATTCTGCGCGCGCGCATGACAGGCGATGTGCAGTGTCACACCGCCATCGAGCGCACCCAGGCCCGGCGCCAGACCTTTCTCCTTCGACAGCGCGACGATGTACTCGCTGATGTCGTAGGTCGCGGTCGCCAGTTTCTCGATCGCCGCGTCGTTCGACACGATCAGCGGCCACTCGAACTTGAGCATCAGCGTGCAGCTCGGCACCAGCGCGATAACGTCGTAACCCTTGTCGATCCATAAGCCGAGCGCGGCCGACACGCTTTTCGCCGCGGCCGCGACCGAGGCCAGATTGCCGCCTTCCAATTGCGGCATGCCGCAGCATTGCGGGTAGACGATTTCGGTCTCGACGCCGTTCTTGGCGAGCACCGCTTGCGCAGCCTCTCCGATGCTTGGATTGTTGTAGTTGACGAAGCAGGTCGCGTAGAGCACCGCCTTGCGGCCGAAGCCGGGCGCGCTGCGATCGACTTCCGGCGGGTTGCGTTTGGCACGCATCGCAAACGTACGCCCATGGTATTTCGGCAGCGCCGCGTTGCGGTCGATCCCACCGACTTTTTCCATGAGGGGGCGGGTCAGCGCGTTGTGCCGATCGCTCGCCCAATTGGCCAGCGGCGCGATCTTGCCGGCGAGCTTGCCGTTGCGGTCGGTGCGCGTCAGCTCCCGGACGGGAACCGGCAGGCCGCCCTCCTTATGCTCGACCGCGCGATAGCGGAGCATCAGATGCGGGAAGTCGATGTTGAACTCGTGCGGCGGGACATAGGGGCACTTTGTCATGAAGCACATGTCGCAAAGCGTGCAGGCGTCGGCGACCTGCTTGTAATCGGCCTTCGATACCGCATCGAGTTCGCCGGTCGGCGACTCGTCGATCAGGTCGAAAAGGCGCGGGAACGAATCGCAGAGGTTGAAGCAGCGCCGACAGGTGTGACAAATGTCGAATACTCGCTCCATCTCCGCCTCGGTCTTCGCGCGGTCGGTGAAGTCCGGGGTTTCCCAATCGATAACGTGGCGTGTCGGCGCTTCGAGGCTGCCTTCGCGCATGGCTGCACCTTTATTCTTGAACTATGCCGTCATGAAGAAGGGCGCGAGAGATTTGCTCCCGCGCCCCTCCGATTGACGGCCGAAAATGCTTAGAGCGTGTCAAGAGCGCGCTGGAAACGGCCGGCATGCGAGCGCTCAGCCTTGGCCAGCGTCTCGAACCAGTCGGCGATCTCGTCGAAACCTTCCTCACGAGCGGTGCGCGCCATGCCGGGATACATGTCGGTGTACTCATGCGTCTCGCCGGCAACGGCCGCCTTGAGATTGCTCGCAGTCTCGCCGATCGGCAGCCCGGTCGCCGGATCCCCGACTTCCTCAAGGTATTCGAGGTGCCCGTGCGCATGGCCGGTTTCGCCCTCGGCGGTCGACCGGAACACGGCCGAGACGTCGTTGTAGCCTTCGACATCCGCCTTCTGCGCGAAATAGAGATAGCGCCGGTTTGCCTGGCTCTCGCCAGCAAACGCCGCCTTCAAATTCTCTTCCGTTTTCGAGCCTTTCAGGGAAGCCATCCAACCCTCCTTGTTGTCCGCCAAGTGGCCTTTGGTCAGGGGGACGCGTCAGTCCATCGCCCACATCCCTTTTATGGGTCGTGGGCGG
>JASHUW010000023.1 GCA_030039815.1 Alphaproteobacteria bacterium | reverse complement strand
CATCGAGATGCTGACGATATGCGCTTGCGCGATCTTCAACCCGTCGAGCACGTCGCGGATGTCGTCGCGCGCGCGCGCCTGGGAATAGCGCTCAAAATTGTCCGGCACGTCAGAGGGCGGGTAGCCGCGTGCGTTATAGACGACGCAACGATAACGTCGGGAAAAATACCTCACCTGCGGCTCGTAGCTGCGGATGTCGCCGGCGAATTCGTGGACGAAGACGATAGGCGTGCCGCTACCGGTTTCCTCGTAATAGAGGTTGACGCCGTCATTGGTGGTCAGTTGCGCCATTGCCCCGTCTCCATCGCTTGTCGCGGAAGCATCCTAGGAGCGGATTTGCCGGCCGGGCAAGCCGCCGGAAAGCGTCCTTCGCGTCCCGCTTCGCCAGCACTCAAGATGAGGAAAGTTTGAGGATGCCATCAACGGTACGCCCTCAGCCTCGAGGAACGTTCAAAGCCGATGAGACGAGAACTTGAGCATATGCTGAAAAACGCGGCGGCGCGTATTTCCCAGCCGCGGCAACGGGTACGAAATGCCGCACCTCGCGCTTGGCACGGATTTTGATGTTACGGGTGCAGGTCCGGACCGCTTTCTCAGGGGCGGTCGATCCGGGCCGGGATCGCCGGATCTCGATCCGGACCTCATTCCCGGACCAATTCCTGCTGTTGGGCAGACCAGATCGGGGAGCGGTTGGCATCGCTCCCCGATTTCGCTTTCGTCAGATGCAGTAGGTCCGCATCGGCGGGAAGCCGTTGAACCCGACCGAGGCGTAGCTCGAGGTGTAGGCGCCGGTCGACATGATCTCGACCTTATCGCCGACCTCGAGCCCCAGCGGCAGCCGATATTCGGTCTTCTCGTAGAGGATATCGGCGCTGTCGCAAGTCGGCCCCGCGATCACCACCGGCCCGGTCGCGCCGCCGCGGCCCGGCGTCTCGATCCGGTACTTGATGCTCTCGTCCATGGTCTCGGCGAGCCCGTTGAACTTGCCGGCATCGAGATAGACCCAGCGCTTGCCGCTGTCGTCCCCCTTGTCAGAGATCAGCACGACCTCGCTCTGGATCACCCCGGCATCGCCGACCAGCGAACGACCGGGCTCGACGATCACCTCGGGGATACGGTTGCCGAAATGCCGGGTCAGCGCCGCGGTCACCGCGCCGGCATAGGCCGCGACCGGCGACACCTCGCTGCGATAGCGCGCCGGGAACCCGCCGCCGATATTGACCATGCGCAGGTTGATGTCGGCCTCGGCCAGCAGCGAGAACATGCGCGCGGCCGAGGCCACCGCGCCATCCCACTGGCCAAGATCGGTCTGCTGCGAGCCGACATGGAACGACACGCCATAGGGGTCGAGACCGAAATCGCGCGCGCGGCAGAGCAGCTTCACCGCCAGCTCCGGGGTGCAGCCGAACTTGCGCGACAGCGGCCAGTCGGCGCCCTCGCACGACACCAGAATGCGGCAAAACACGCGCGCGCCCGGCGCCGAGCGCGCCAGCTTTTCGAGCTCGGCCTCGCTGTCGAACGCGAACAGCCGCACCCCCGCGGCATAGGCGGCGGCGATGTCGCGCTCCTTCTTGATCGTGTTGCCGAATGACAGCCGCTCGGGCGTCGCGCCGTTGTCGAGACAGAGCGCGATCTCGTTGGGGCTGGCGACGTCGAAATTCGACCCCTTCTTCGCCAGCATCGCGACGATCTCCGCGGCCGGGTTCGCCTTCACCGCGTAGTAGACGGTGGCGATCGGCAGATAGCGCCGCAGCGTCTCATACGCTTTGGCGATGATGTCGAGATCGACGACGAGGCACGGGGTCGCGGGCACATTTTCCGCAAGGAAACGGGCGATCTTCTTGTTCATTTCATGCAGGACCTTCGAACAGTAGCTGAACCAGATCATTCGGAGTCGCGCCGCCCGCCGGAAGAGGCGGTTGCTTCGACGCGAAGCGAATGGAAGAGAACTGCCGACGCTACGGAGAAATCCGTATCGCGGCTGATTTCTGGCTAGCTTAAACTGCTCGGATCGGTGACCCGGCTGCCCCGCCCGCGCAAGCGGGTGCCGCGCAGAGCGGCGTCAGGGCAGGGCTCGATGGCCCAGACAGGGATTGCAACCATATCGACCTCCCTCTCGGGGTCGGCGTTTCCGCCGGACTGCCAAAAAGGACGCGTTACGTCGTTGCATAACCACCAAGGGCCATAGGCACGTGCGAGTGCGTCAACGCGCGGATAGATACGCGCAAATTTCTGGATTGCAAGCAAAAATCCAGGACAAATTTTGCCGCGGCAAAACGCGCGCCTACGGTGCTTCCTTGAGCGGAATGGTGCCGAGCAGACGACCCGTCGCGAGATCGATTTCCACCAGCTCAGCCGAGCCGTCGGAAAGCAGGATTTCGAGGATGATTCGGTCGGGGCCGGTGCTCATCCGCTCGATGCTGGCGCCGTGCGGCAGGGTGATCGGCGGCGCCGTGAATGCCGCGGCCGGGCGAGGCGCCGGGCGCTGCGCCAATTTGCCGGCGATGCCGATGGCGAGCGCGGCGATGCCACCGATGAGCAGCGCCGTCATCACCGCGACGAGGATCTTGAGTGCCCGTTGGTTCATTGTATCGCCGTGACTGCAGCCTCGATCACCATTGACGCCTCGGCGGAGGGCGAACGGCTCGACCGCGCACTGCAGCGGCGCCTGCCCGAGCTGTCGCGCTCGCGTCTCAAGCAACTGATCCTTTCCGGCAGGGTCAGCGATGACGCGAATGTGATCCGCGACCCATCGCGCAAGGTAAGATCGGGCCAAACTTTCGTCGTAATTCTCCCCGAACCTGAGGCTGCAGCGCCGCGAGCCCAGGCGATCCCCTTAGATATCCGTTTCGAGGATGCACATCTCATCGTCATCGACAAGCCCGCGGGGCTGGTCGTCCATCCCGCGCCGGGCAATCCCGACGGCACGCTGGTCAATGCGCTCATCGCCCATTGCGGCGAGGGGCTGGCCGGCATTGGCGGGGTGCGCCGGCCGGGGATCGTTCATCGCCTCGACAAGGACACCAGCGGCCTTATCGTCGCCGCCAAGACCGAGCCGGCGCATCGCGCGCTGTCGGCCGATTTCGCCGCGCGCCGCATCGCGCGGGCCTATGCGGCGGTCGTGTGGGGCGTTCCGCTTCCGGCCGAGGGCGAGATCGCCGGCAATATCGGGCGCAGCATGACCAACCGGAAGAAGATGGCGGTGGTCGGCGCGGCGCGCGGCAAACCGGCGGTGACCCGCTACAGGACCGAGCGCGCCTTTGGCGATGTCGCGGCGCTCATCGAATGCCGCTTGCTGACCGGTCGCACCCACCAGATTCGCGTGCATCTCGCCGAGCGCGGCCATCCGCTGATCGGCGACCCGGTCTATGGCGGTCGGCGCGGCCGAGGCTTCCCGCGCCAGGGGACCGCGGCCGAGGCGGCCGCGAATTTTCCGCGCCAGGCCCTGCATGCGCGCCATCTCGGCTTCCGCCATCCGACGAGCGGGGAATATCTGGCCTTCGACAGCGATCTCCCCGACGACATGAAATCGCTGTTAGCCACCTTAGAGAGACTTTAAACTGGACGAAAGCTGACTATTTTAGTAGGGTATCGGAACGTAGCGCCCAAGGCCGCGTTCTAGGAGTACGGCCAAGAGGGGAAAAATCGGTTATGGCAACTGCTTCTGTACCTTCGCTTTCCGGCGAGGGGAGCCTGACGCGGTATCTCCAGGAGATACGCAAGTTCCCGATGCTGGAGCCGGAAGAAGAATACATGCTCGCCAAGCG
>JASHUW010000288.1 GCA_030039815.1 Alphaproteobacteria bacterium | reverse complement strand
TATGGCGCTCGCTGTCGAGCGGGTAGCGCTTCCGGCCGTCGGCCTGGAAGCCGGGATCGGCGTAGGCGATATCCTCCGCCATGTGCGGGCCCTCCGCCTTCCAGCAATCGAACACCGCCTCGGGGTTGGCCGGACGGTCGACCAGGCTGATCTCGGTGAGGCTCAAGGCGGTGATGACGCTGCGGTCGGAGGGCGAGCGCGCCTTGACCCGGCCGCCGACCGAGAACCCCTTGTAGACGCCGCTCGTGACCTTGTCCCAGGCGGCGGGATCGACGATGCGGGCGCCGACATAAAGGCCCTTGTCGTCGATGCCCGCCTCCTCGGCGATGCCGACCGCCGACATCTGGTGCATCTCGCGGATATTGGCGAATTTCAAATAGTCGCCGAGCGCCGCGGCGAGCGCGTCGCGGGTGATGATCTCGCCCTGGTCGTCCTCGGCTTCGGTCGAGGCATAGCCCCAGACCATGTGCTGCTCGGCATCGACCTTGGCGATCGGAGCGTAAAAGCGCATCGTGATCGTTCCTCTGTCCAATCTCTCGGTTCGGGATCATGTGCAAAACGAGGCTTTTCGCGGTTTTCCTGGCCCTGACCCTCGGCCTCGTCGCGACCCCGTCTTTTTCTCGGCCCTGGCATCCGACACCCAACGCGATGGCCATGGACTATTCGCAGATCATGGATAATCGCCCCGCGAAGAAAGAGCTGGTCTTTGTCTGGTGGCTGAACCCGCCTTCGTTCGCCACCTTGCCTCCCAGCGCCACGGAGCTCCTCGAAAAGTACGTCGTCATCGGCGCGGCGCATGCTCACATCTCCGCGGGAGCGGAATTCACGTTTGACGACATACCCTCGCTCGACCCGAAGAGCGGCGGGACGAGCCTCACGCCGCTGACCGGCGATGCGATCCCGCCGACGATTGCCGGCGTGCTGGCAACGCTGGAAGCCTCATTGGGCCAAGCGCTGGGCCCGACGGGAAAAGGGCTGCACTGGTTCGTGTTCGACGCCGGCTCGCTGCATGCTTGCGACAAGGGAGACCTTGCCGTCTCGCTCGCCGACGAGACCTATAGCTGGGAAACGCCGATCCCCGGCTGCTCCGGAAAATGACGAAAAAGGTGGCCCAGATGACCGCCGGTGAGGCTTTTTAAATCGGGTTGGCGGCTACATGCGGGTTGATGTACAGGTTTGCGCGCTTTTCGTCGTCGGTCATCCTGGTTTGATCAAGGGTAAGTTCGACACCCTGACGGGTAAGGTCCGTCAGTTCGCGGTGCTTCCGATCCACTTCCAGGAAGATATTGTGAATATCCCGGGGAAATGGCGTAACGCAATCGATCCTAGTGCGTGCGCTGGGCATTCTGAGCCCGGTCGTCCGGTCGAAACGTACATCGTTCTGCGTGTGTATTCGTCTGGCGTGGATGGTGCCATCGTCCACTGACGTTACGAGGCAGACCAAGCTTGCGCCATTCGGACTGCGGGCGTGAAAGATGTCTCCCACGGCAAGTTTCCGAAGAGCGCTCTCGCGGTCGGTCATTGCAAATTCCCGTCTTATTCCGGGTCAATATAAAGGGTTCTAGTCCTTCCAATTTTTTTGCTGCAGGCGCATTTCCGAGATCCAAGATTTTTACCGGGCAATCCCAACACAGATTGCGACCGTCGATACGGAACATGGCACCCGTTCCATGGCTTCCGCCGCTTTCGCAACCGGCTGGAAAGCCATCGCAAGGCGTTCCTCTGGTCGAGGCGACATCAAATTCGCCGTCTCCGCCGGTCGTCCATTCACCGCCCTAAGGGCTGCCCGCGAGCACGCGCGGCTCGTCGGGGTTGTATTTGCGCAGCAAAGCCGGGGCGACGAGACGACCGCAGCCGCAATTTCGGCCGTGCTCACAGTCAGCTCTTCGCTACACCTGCTTGGGCTCGGTGGCTGGCCCAACGAGCGGCACGGCGCCTTGGGTGCCGTAGACCATCGGCTGGTCGCCGCCGGGCACGGGGTCGAGGCCGAGGAGGTTGCGCGCCTCGTTGACCGCATAGACGCCGTCGCGGACGTAGGTGTCGATGATCTTCGCCTGCGCGGCCGGGTCGGCCGGGGTGAGGTCGCCCCAGGCGAATTCGAGGTCGGGGTGGCCGAGCAGATCCTGGGTGACGTGGTCGGCGAGCCGCTTCACCCACAGCATCAAGGGCGCGAGGCCCTCGGTCGCCGCGGTGTCCTGCGAGGTTTCGGCGGTCGCCCGGTTCATCTGGCGGATGAAGGCGGTCGGCGGCAGCGAAAACGCGTAGCAGACGATGCGCGCCAGCCACTCGTCGAAATCGTCCTTGTAGGGCGCCTCCTTGAAGGCCTGATAGCGCGTGCCCGACGGGCCCCAGACGAGCCGCGTGCGCGAGCCGCTATTGCCGGCGAGCACGCTGTCGAACCATTCCTGGAACTGGGAGATCTGCTCGACATTCCAGCCGTCGGGCGCGTTCAACAGACCGGGCGGGACATTGCCCTCGGTGAAATGCTGCAGCTGCATGACCTGGCGGCGCAGCGCGATGTTGACGGTCATCACGATCTGCTCGACCGGGCCGAAGCCATAGGCCTTGTGCGGGCGCGGGTTGCGCGGCAGGTACAAGAGGTCGTCGCTGGTCAGCAATTTCCACGGACGGCCCTTGATGACCTGCTCATAGGCCGGCGCCGGCGGGCGCGGCCGACGCCCGGTCTCGTCGACCAGCACCTTGATCGTCGCGCCG
>JASHUW010000022.1 GCA_030039815.1 Alphaproteobacteria bacterium | reverse complement strand
CGCTTGCCGCCATCGTCGCCTGCGACATTCATCCAATCAACAATCTGCGCGTGCTGCGTTATCTCTCGCGACCGCTCGGTCATGACCAGGCGGCGATCGAAACCTGGTACAACCATTGGATCACTACGGGCTTCGAAGCGTTGGAGCGGTTGCTGGCCGCGGACCGGCGCACCGGTGACTTCTGCGACGGCGCCCGGCCAGGCCTCGCCGATATCGCTCTGGCTCCGCAGGCCTTCAATTCGGAACGGTACCGGCTTGACTTGTCGCCCTATCCCACCATTGCCCGGATCTACGCCAATTGCATGAAGCTCGACGCCTTTGCCCGCGCGCATCCCAGCAACCAGCCCGACCGCGATGACTAGGCGGTTCCTGTCCCGGACGATTTCGTACGCCGCGGCGATAGCCGTGGCGCTGCTGGTCAACGGATGCCAACCGGTCGCCGCCGACGACACCGGCACGGGCAGCGTCAGCCAGGGCGACATCGCGCTCATCGAGCGCACGATGAAGGAGGTCGAGAAAAGCTATGTCGAGCCGGTCAAGCCCGACGAGCTGACGACCAACGCGCTCAAAGGCATGCTGACCCGGCTCGACCCGCATTCGGACTACATGGACGAGCGCGAGTTCCACGAATTGATGGCGACCACGAGCGGCCAGTTCGGCGGCGTCGGTATCGAGATTTCCGTCGATGACGGCGTGCCGCAGGTAATCTCCGCGATCGAGGGCACGCCCGCCGCGTCGGCCGGCCTCGAACCCGGCGACCGCATCCTCAAGGCCGACGGCTCGCCGCTGGTCGGCATGGACATCGAAGAGGTTGTGCGCAAGCTGCGCGGCGCACCGGGCACGCCGGTAACCCTTACCGTCGCGCGCAGCGGACGGCCGGCCTTCGACGTCAAGATCACCCGTGCGATCATCAAGGTCGATTCGGTGAAGTCGCATCTCGAACCGGGCCGCATCGGCTATGTGCGGATCAGCACATTCGACGAAAACACCGCGGCCGAGCTGCGCGCGGCGATCGCCAAGATGAAGCAGGAGGCCGGCGGCAGCTATGCCGGCTTCATCCTCGACCTGCGCAACGATGCCGGCGGGCTGCTCGACGCGGCGGTCGAGACAGCCGCCGATTTTCTCGATTCTGGGACGGTGGTGACGACAAAAGGCCGCGACCCCGACGAGAACCGGGTCTACGAGGCCTCGCCCAATGGCGACCTCGCTCGCGGCGTGCCGATGGTGGTGCTGATCAACGGTGCCTCGGCCTCGGCCTCCGAGATCGTCGCCGGGGCGCTGCAGGACGACCACCGTGCCACGGTGCTCGGGACCCGCAGCTTCGGCAAAGGCTCGGTGCAGAGCATCATCCCGATCGAGGATCACGGCGCGCTGCGGCTGACGACGGCGCTCTACTACACGCCATCGGGCCGCTCGATCCAAGGCCAGGGGATCACCCCGGACGAGGTCGTGCCGCTGCCCAAGGACGAGCAGGTCGCCAACGCGTTGGTGACCTATGAGAGCGACCTCTACGGCTCGCTGAAGCCCACCGGGGCGCTGGCGCCGACCAACCCGGGGCCGACCCCGCCGCCGCGACCGCAAGGCACCCAGTCCAACGACCATCCGATCAATCCCACGATCATCGGCACGCCACAGGACGCGCAACTCCAGACCGCGATCGATTATCTGAAGAAGCACCCGCGCAGCAGCGCCTCGGCGAAGTAGCATCAGCTCGGCAGCGGCAGCCGGAAAGGGAAGCTGCGGCGCAGGCCGCTCGCGAGCCAGCGGATGAAGGCGCCGGGCCGGCGCATGTGGCCGTAATCGTCGAGCTGGAACAGGATGAAGAGGCCATAGACCTTGCGCGGGTCGACCTTCCGCAGCAGGCGGATGCGGACGAACATGGTGATGCCGAGATCCGTCGGGTGGTCGTTGGCGAGCGCCTCGCGCAAAGTCAGCGGCGGCACGGCGATGACGAAATCGCCGTAATTCCCGGCGGGCGCCAAACGCACCCGGCCGCGCCGCGGGTCGTAGACCAGCGCCGTGTCGCCGGCCTCGAACGCAAAGCCGCGCGGAAACAGCGGCCACAGCACAAACCGCCACAAATTCAGCTTACGCTGCAGCATGGCGGCGTCCGCTTCTGTCATGGTCGTCGCCTCCTCGGCGGCGAGGCGCTCCGCGGTCCGCGCCGCGAGCGTCTCCGGCGATGCGGTGCGGTAGGCCGCGGGCGGGGTCGAGCTGTGCGTCAACTCGTCGAGATCGAGCGTCGTGTAGGGCGGTAGGAGGCGCGTCCTGCCGGCCCAGAAGCGCTCAAGATCGGCATAGCTCGTACGCAGCGCGTTCGCCCACAGGCTGTCGGCGCGCTCGTAGCTCGCCTGACTGGCGAAAGGCAGAAAGATATCGGCGCCGAGCCGCTCGCAAAGCGCGCATGCATAGCCGACGTAATCCGCCGGCGATTTCAACCGCACCGGGCCGTTCGCGTCGCTGAAGCTGTTGATGACGCTGGCCGGGGAATAACTCGCGAGCAGCACGCGCGGCTTGGCGATCCGGTCGGCGAGCCGTCGTACCGCCGCGACCACCGGCGCTACCGGCTTGGCGTCGTTGAAATTGAGGATCAGCGCGTTCGGCGTGTCGATCAGCAGCAGGGAATCATCGTTCCACAGCGGCAGCGAGAGGATCGCGATACCATCACCGATCGATACCCAGCGTGCCGGCGGTACGATCTCGGCGCGGAAGCCGCGCTCGGCCATATAGCCGAGGAAGCCGCGCTCGGCGAGCGCCGGGAAGAGATAGGCAGGCCCGCTGCCAAGCCGCCGGATCGACGGCATGTGGAAATGATCCGGGTGCTCGTGGGTGACATAGACATTGGCGGAGCGGCTTAGCCAGTCCAGCGTCGCCGCATCCGGATAGTTTTGCAGCCACCAGCTGCGCCAATAGACCGAACCGACAAGCCAGGGGTCGGTCAGCAGCAGCGGCGCCTCGTCATCGCGATAGACCGCGATCGAGGCGTGGCCGAGAGTCTGGAGCTTCAATCCCGTCATTGCCAGGAGACGTCAGGCGATGAAGCAATCTCCGGCAATACGGGCCTAAGACGGAAGGAGATTGCTTCCCCGCCGATCAAGTCCGCGGGCCGCGATGACCGCACCTAAGCAAGCTTCGCCGCCAACGGCGCCATGAACTCGCGCAAGGGCCCCGACCATTTGGCGTGCTCGGGTCCGGCCGAGCTGTGGCCGAGATCGCTGTCGAGTTCGAAATAGCGCGCCTCGACCCCGGCCTCGGCGAGCGCATCCATGACTCCGGGCGCGATCTTTGGCGGAAACAGATTGTCGCTGCGGCACAGCATGTAGAATAGCTTGGCCTTGATCCGGCTGAACTCGGGCCGCGTGTCGAAACCCAGCAGCGCGCGACGCAGGATGATGAGTGAATACGCCTCCCATTTCTGCGCCCATTCGAGGGCGACGCGGCGGATTTCCGCCTCGCGCGCGTCGGGGTCGGGGAAGCGCGGCTTCAGATTGTCGTCGGCGCCATAGCGCTTCAGCGTCTCGACGCGGATGTCGGCGAGCGCGGTCAGCGGTGCGCCCTTCCCGTGATAGCGGCCGTCGTGCCATTCGGGGTCGCTCGCCAGCTTCGCGGTGACCTCGGCGAGCTGCTTGTCGGTATTGGCCGAGGCCCAGGGCGCGGTGTTGACCGCAACGACGCCGTCCATGAAACCGGGATAGGCGACAGCCCACTGGAACCCTTGGTACCCGCCGTAGGACGGGCCGGCGACCGCAACCAGATGCTTGACGCCAAGCGAATCGAGCAGCGCCTTCTGCGCGGCGACGATGTCGCGGATGCTGAGATTGGGGAAATCGGGGCCATAAACCTGGCCGGTCTTCGGGTTGCGGCTCGCGGCGTTGGTCGAGCCAAACGACGAGCCGAGCATGTTCGAGGCAAGGACAAAGAGCTTGTCGGTGTCGATCGGCTTACCCGGTCCGACCAGCGCATCCCACGAGCCGGGTTGGTTGCCGTTGGCCGGGTTGCGGCCGGCGAAATGATGGCTGCCGGTAAAGCCATGGGTCAGCAGCACCGCGTTGCGGCCATCCGGCGCCAGCTCGCCGTAGGTTTCGTAGGCGATCACGGCTTCGGGCAGGATCTCGCCATGGGTGAGGCGGAAGTCGTGCAGCGTGAAGAATTTGTCCTCGACCGTACCGATATCGCGCGTCGCGACGGGGGCTCCATCCATGTCGACGTCTCCTTTCCCTCGTTGCCCGGATTGTGCCACGCCGCTTTCGGCGCTGTCACGGAACGGGATCAGCTTTTTCTTCTCGCCGCCCGCGGTTCGCGCTACACCGCGAGCGAATGGAGCTTCGAGGGCTGCAATGCGCCGTTTCTGGATGATCCTGCCGTGCCTCGTGGTGCTGGCCGGCTGCGCCGACGCGCCGCCGCCGACCGCGGCGCCGGCGCCCGGCGTGACCGCCAGCTTCCCGTCGGGCGCGCTTGTCAACGTGATCCAGGTAAACGCGCTCGACCCGATGCCGTTGCGCACGGTGGAGCTCGTCGCGCCCGACGGCGGCACGACGCCGGCAAGCTCGATCGATGTCGACGCCAACCCGACGATGCTCGCTGGCCAGCACGCGTTTAACGATCCGTGGCGCACGAGTTCGCTTGGTCCGAACGGCCTCAACCCGAAGCCGGACGCGACGATCGACCCGTCCGTCTACTCGCGCCACCAGCTGCTGATGACGGTATCGACCGCGCAGATCGCGCTGCCCGACCCGGTCGCCTATCGCCGTGACTGGCAGAGCTACAAGATCAGGTTGGGCTTCGCCGGAGGGGGGAACCAACTCGAAATGCGCGAAATCCCCGCGCCGGAGCCGCCGCCGCTTCCCGAGGGCGCAGCATCCCCGGAGAAGAGTTAGCGGTACATCCGCAAATGCAGGCTCGGGTGCCAGAGCAGCTTGCCGAGCCCGCCCACCGCCTTCGCCATCACCGGCAGCCAGCCGTCGCGGCGCATCGCCTTCATCGCCAGCGCCGTCGGGCCGTAGAGCGCGACCTGCGCGCAGCCTCCCGCCATCAGCCGCAGCGCGCGACCGAGCTCGCGCGGCTTGACCGCGGTGCAGACGAAGGTCGCCGTTTGCGCGCCTCTGAACGCGCGGCGCAGCAGATAGTCGGCGCCGAGCCGGTCGGCGGGCACGCGCTCCCATGCGACCGCCTCACCGCACCACACCATCGTGCGGCCGCGCCGCGTGAGCTGGCGCAGGAACACCGTGTCCTCGCCGCCGGTACGGCCGAGACGCGGCAGGAACGGCTCGTCATCCACAAAGCAGCTCGCCTTGTCGAAAATGCTGTTGCCGATGTTCCAGCGCAGCAGCCGCGTGCCGGTCGGCATCCGTGCATCGCGCGTATAGACGCGCCGGCGGTAGGCGTCGATCTCGGCGCCATGGGGAAAGCGCGGCAGCACCGGCCCGACCACGGCGTCGGCACCGAAGCGCTCCAGTGTATCGAGGAAATGCGCGAGCCAATGCGGGTCTGCCTCCTCGTCGTCGTCGAGAAAGGCGAGGTAGCGACCAGCGGCCTCGGCGACCCCGGTGTTGCGGGCATGCGAGATGCCGGGGCGCGGTTCGTGGAGATAGCGGACTAGCACCCGGTCGTTGGCGGCCTTCGCCTGAACGACCGGCTTCGCCGAACCCTCGGGGTCGTTGTCGACGACAAGAATTTCGAATGTCGATGCGACCCCCTCTTGCGCCAGCACGCTGTCGATCGCCCGCGCCAAATCGTCCGGCCGGCGATAGGAGGGGATGACGATGCTCGTCTCGATCATCATGGGCGCGAGCATGGCGGCGCGGCGATTAATTTATCGACAATGCAATGGCGTTAAGACCAACGGGACGGATCGGATCACCAAGACAGGATGCCCATGAAACGCGAGTTGATGCGGGTTTCGCTCGCCGCCCGGCTGGTGCGCGAGATCGGCGGGTTTTTCTGCACCCGCCCCGCGAAGATCGCCTGGCCCGGCGGGGTCGCGTCCTTCACCTTTGACGATTTCCCGCGGTCTGCCTGGACCAATGGCGGCGCGATCCTCGAAAAATACGACCGGCGCGGCACTTTTTACGCGGCGATGGGCATGGCCGGCACGAGCAGCGATCTCGGCGCGCTGTTCGACCTCGAGGATCTGCGCGCCGCCCACGCGCACGGCCATGAGATCGGTTGCCATACCTATCACCACCGCGATTGCGGGCAGCTGGTCCCGTCCGATATCGCCGACGAGATCGATCGCAACGCGGTGGCGCTCGCGCGCGTGCTCGGCGCCCCGGCGATCAGCAATTTCGCCTATCCGTTCGGCGGCGTGTCGATTTCGGCGAAGAGCGAGTTGGCGATGCGCTTCGCGTCGTGCCGCGGCACCGGACGCGGCATCAATCACGGGACCGTCGACCTGACCGACCTGCTCAGTACCAGCATCTACAGCCGGACGTTTGACCGCGAACGGCTCTGTCAACTGATCGACGACGCACAGGCGGCGTCGGGCTGGGTCATCTTCTACACGCACGATGTCGCCGACGAGCCGTCGCCGTACGGCTGCACTCCCGCCGAGTTGCAATCGATCGTTGCCTACGCGGCGGAGAATATGCCGGTGCTGCCCGTACGCGAGGTGCTGGCCGGGCTGCGTCTCGCCGGCGGCGCGCCGACGGCCGAAAAGCGCGCGGCCTAGCGGCAGAACGGCAGATCGAGGCGGAAATCCCAGGCGAGCCGGTGCACCGCCGGCTCGATCATCCATCGCGTACCATGCATGACGGCGACGAGAATGCCGCCGCTCAGCAATATCCAGCCGAGCGGCAGCGCCGACGTCGGGTGCCGACCCAGCGCCGCGCGGAAGACCGCGACCGAGGCGATCCCGACGACAAACCCGACCGCGATCTCGCTGCGCGAATGGTCGTGCAGCGCGGCGCGCGACAGGGCGATGCCGACGATCGCGACGGCGGCGGCGATCAGGACCGTTCGCCGCTGGCCCGACGGCAGCCTCGCGCCGAAAAGCAAGGCGAACGCGCCGTAGACGGCGGTGCTCATCGCGGTGTGCCCACTCGGGCTGGTGATGTGGACGAGGGTCAGCTCATGCCCGCACGCCCCGAACACCAGCTTCAGCGCGCCGATCACGGCCGCGCAGCCGCCGATCGCCAGCACCCAATCGCGCGCCAGCCGCCGCTGGCCGGCGGCGGCAAGAAAAACCATGATCAACAGCGCCAGCGGCACCGTCACCGCGCTGTCGCCGAAATCGGTGATGAAATTCCAGATCGAGGACAAGGAATGGCGGCTGACGCTAGGCGGCGGGCTTCCGGATCACCGGCTCGGCCGCCATCGTCACGAATTCGGCCATTTCCATGGCGCTGAACCGCTTGTGCTCGACGGCATCGAGATTGGCGCGCAGATGCGTCTCGTCGAGCATCGAGCACAGCACCACCGCAACGCCGGGCGCACCGAGCGCCTGCGCCAGCATCATCGGATAGGGGTCGCGGCTTGCCGTGAGCCGTCCGGCGATGCGCGCGCTGCCGGCGAACGGGCTGTGGCAGATGAAGCGCGGCTTGCCGGCGGGCAATCGCTCCGCATTGCGCTCGGTCACGCTGTTCGGGAACTGGTAGACGAGCGCATCGCCATGCACCGCGTGGACGGCCGCGACCGTCTCGATATCGCTCGCCACGCCATAGGCGCGGATCTTCCCGGCCGCGACCTGGGCATCGAGAAAGTTCCTGAGCTCGTCGGTCAGGTCGGCGGCGAGGCAATCGTGCAGGAACCAGAGGTCGACATAGTCCGTCTGTAGCGCGGCGAGGCTCCGCTCCAACGCGGCCCGCGCCGAGGCAAGCGAAAACCGGTCTTTCGTCTGCGCCGCGCCGCCGACCAGCGAGCGCACCACGCCGCGCGCGCCCGGCACGGTCGCCACGAGCTTTTGCGCGATCGGCTTCAGCGCCCGGAGCGCGCCCGCGGCGCGCGGCGCGGTGAGGCCAAACTTACTGGCGATCACCACCTTGTCGCGCCGGCCCTTCAGCGCCGCGCCGAGCAGCGCCTCGGCGTCGCCGTAGCCATAGAGCCGAGCCACGTCGAAGTGCGTGATCCCGCCGTCCAGCGCGGCGGCGATCGCGCGCAGCGACTGGGCGCGGCCGACGCGACCCATCACGCCGCCGCAGCCGAAACCGAGCCGCGACGACGGCGGCAGACCGGGAGCAAGGGTTAGGTAATCCATCTTGTTCACACTGCGCGTACCGTCGAACCGATGATTACGCGATGATCCGTCAAGAAATCCCTTCCGTGGCGGCGAGCCGATCGCCGGTGCTGATCGTCGGCGCGGGTCCGGCCGGCATCGTCCAGGCGCTCGAATTGCGTCGCCACGGCATCGAGGTGACGATGCTTGCCGGCGGGGCGGACGGGTTCGATCCCGAGTTCCAGGCGCTCGCCGACGCCGAGATCACCGACTCCGCCCGCCATGCACCGATGCGGATCGCGGTGCGCCGCGCGCTCGGGGGCACGTCGCTGTTGTGGGGCGGGCGCTGCGTGCCTTTTGATGAGATCGACTTCGCCGACCGGTCCCACGTCCCGCTCGGCGGCTGGCCGATCCCGCATGACGACATCCAGCCCTGGTACGACGTCGGCACGCGCTACCTCAACGCCGGCGCCGCGGAGTTTTCCGCGCCGCTGCCGGAGGTGCCCGCGATGGCGCAATGCCGGATCGACCGGCTCGAGCGTTGGAGCGAGCAGCGCAACCTGCGCTGGCTACACGCCGATGCGCTGGAACACGACCCCGGCCTCAAGATCGTCCTCGGCGCGGTGGCGACCGGGCTCGACGTCGATCCGATCACCGGTCATGTCGAGGGGGTGGCGGTCTGTCTACCTTCCGGCCAAAGGACGACGATGCGGGCACGGGCGATCGTGCTCGCCTGCGGCGGGCTGGAGACGACGCGGCTGATGCTCGTCGCGCGGCGCGACCAGCCGCGTCTTTTCGGCGGCGACGAAAGCATGCTCGGCCGCGCCTATATGGCGCATTTCGAGGGCCGCATCGCCGACGTGGTGTTCGACCCTGCCCTTCCCGACAATGCCTTCGATTTCTTCATCGACGCCAGCGGCCGCTATGCGCGGCGGCGCATCACCATCGACGCGGCGACGCAGCAGCGTTGCGGGCTTCTCAACATGTGCGCCTGGCCGGACAACCCGCTCCTCTCCGATCCGGCGCACCAAAGCGCGATCCTTTCCCTCGCCTATCTGAGCCTCGCGACGCCGGGCCTCGGCCATCTGCTGGAGCCGGAAGCGATCCGCCGCAAGTACCTCGAACACGGCGTCGAGCATGTGGCCGCGCATCTCCGCAATATTATCGGTGGTTTGCCGCAGGCGGTGCGCGAGGCGGCGAGTTTTCTCTACCGCCGCTACGCCAAGGAACCGCGGCTTCCCGGCTTTTTCGTCCGCAACAAGGCGCGCCGCTACGCGCTGTTCTACCATGCGGAACAGGCGCCCAACCTCGCCAGCACCGTGACCCTTTCCGATGCGTGCGACCGTCTCGGCATGCCGCGCCTGCGCGTCGATCTGCGCTACAGCGACGTCGACGCCCACTCGGTGGTCGCGAGCCACGAGATCATCGACCGCGATCTGCGCGCCGCCGGGATCGGCCAGCTCGACTACCATTTCCCCGAGGCGGAACGACCTGCGCGGATCTGGGATCAGATGAGCGACGGCTACCATCAGATCGGCACCGTCCGCATGGCGGCAGATCCGGCGCGCGGCGTGGTCGATGCCGACTGCCGCGTCCACGGCACGCCCAATCTGTTCGTCGCCAGCAGCGCGGTCTTCCCGACATCGAGCCAGGCCAATCCGACGCTGCTCATCACCGCCCTGTCCGCCCGCCTCGCGGCGCATGTCGCGCGGCTCGTGCGTGACCTGCCGGAGCCCGTTTCCGCTCCACGATCACTCCAACGCGCGCGATCCTGCGACGACGGCGAAGTCGCGGCGTCGATCAGCGAGACGACGGTCGGCCGTCGCGTTCGGTTGCCCGCTGGACCGCGGCTCGACCCGGGTTGGGCGCAATGACCGACCAGCTTGCTTCGCCCGACACCGTCCAGCTGTTTCGCAGCGTTCGCGCCGCGCGCTCCTGGGTAAAGTCGAACATCGCCAAGCTCGAAAGCGCGCCGGCCGCCGGTTGCGTGACGATGAAGCAGGGAACCGGGGAGCCCCCGGTCTTCATGATCCCCGGCGCCGCCGGCAGCATTTTGCAGATCGCACCGATCGCCTCTGCGCTGGCGATTCCCGCCTCGGTCTA
>JASHUW010000287.1 GCA_030039815.1 Alphaproteobacteria bacterium | reverse complement strand
GGGCGGGACTGGTGCTGTGGTGCTTGAAGCAGCGCGATCTTTACGGGCCGGGGCTGGCCGCCCACGGGCTCGACCCGGCGCGCATCGCCGTCGTCCGCGCCGGGCGTGACGACGATCTGCTGTGGGCGTGCGAAGAGGGGCTGCGCACGCCAGGTTCCCGTGGGGGCATCGCCGCGGTGATCGGCGAGATCGGCCGGCTGCCGATGGTCGCCGGCCGCCGGTTGCAGCTCGCCGCCGAGCGCTCCGGCATTCCCGCCTTCTTGCTGCGGCGCTGGCGCACCGGCGCGGAAGCGGCGGGCGAACGCACCCGGCCAACTGCGGCGATGACCCGCTGGCGGGTCGCGCCGCTGCCGTCCTTGCCCGAGCCCGGCGAGCCGGGGCCCACGGGATTTATCGGCCGGCCGCGCTGGCGGGTCGAGCTGCTGCGCTGCCGCGGCGCCGAGGCGGCGGATTTGTCCTGGGATCTGGAGGTGGCCGATGAATCGGGTGTTGTACGTCTTCCTGACGAGCTGGCCGATCGACCGGCTGCGCCGCGCCGGCCTGCTGCCGCCCCTCGGACATGGCGCGCGGCCGGCTGAATATAATTCGTCGTTCCCGCGCAAGCGGGAACCCAGGGCAAGCGACGAACCGTTGCCCTGGACCCCCGCTTGCGCGGGGACGAAACAAAGTCCAGCCGAACGGGATGAACTTCCCTTCGCCACCGTCATGTCCTCGGCCGGGCGGCAGCTGCTTGCCATGGTGAACCCGACGGCGGCTGCCAAGGGGCTCGCGGCGGGAATGCCGCTCGCCGATGCGCTGTCGTTTCTGCCGGGACTGGCGACCCGTCCGGCCGAGCCCGCCGAGGACGCAGCCGCGCTGCGCCGGCTCGCCGAATGGTGCGGCCGCTACAGCCCGTGGACCGCGCCGGATGGCAATGACGGGGTCAAGATCGACATCGCCGGCTCGGCGCATCTGTGGGGCGGCGAGGCCGAGCTCGCCGCCGACCTGTCGCGCCGCCTGGCGCGCCAGGGGATCAGCCATCGCCTGGCGATCGCCGACACGATCGGCGCCGCCTGGGGTGTCGCCCGCCATGCAAGCGAGGACGAGGTGGGAGCCGCGATTTGCTGCAGACTCGCTGCAGGAACAGCAAAAATCGCAAATTTCATCGTCGCGCCCGGCGCCGCCCGCGAGGCCATCGCGCCGCTGCCGGTCGCGGCGCTGCGCCTCGACCCCGCGCTCGTCCAGGGCCTGTACCGCGTGGGCCTCAGGCAGGTGAGTGACGTGATCAAAATGCCGCACGACGCGCTCGCCCGCCGCTTCGGCGAGACGGTCGGTCGCCGGCTCGACCAGGCGCTCGGCGAGTTGCCCGAGCCGCTGTCGCCGCTGGGCGAGGCGCCGACTCGCCGGGTGCGGCTCAGCTTCGCCGAGCCGATCGCCGACCCCGCCGACCTCGCCCGCGCCGCCGAGCGGCTAAGCCAGGACCTCGTCGCCCGCCTGGCGCGCGAGGGCATGGGTGCGCGCCGGCTCGACCTCGGCTTTCACCGCGTCGACGGCCGCGTCGAGCGCATCCGCATCGGCACCGCCCGGCCGAGCCGCGATCCCGTACACCTCGCAAGGCTGATGATCGGCAAGCTCGACACGGTCGATCCCGGGCTCGGCGTCGAGGACGTCATCCTCGCCGCCTTCGCGGTCGAGCCCTTGGCGCCGGAGCAGCTCAAAGCGCCGCTTAGCTGCACAAACCTACCCCCTCCCCCGCAATCCCCGGGTCACGCCCGGAGAGGGGAGGCAGTTGGCCAACGCACAAACGCGCCCCTTCCCCCGCAAGCGGGGGAAGGTAGGGATGGAGGCTTTTATAGAAGCGAGAACCTTGCCCCGCTCTTCGACCGCATCGGCGCCCGGCTCGGCCTCGACGCGCTCGCCCGCTTCGAAGCGCGCGAAAGCCACATCCCGGAACGCGCTTCGATAGAAATGCCGGTTGAAGCGAAGCGCCAGGCCCCACCCCAACCCTCCCCCGTGTCCACGGGGGAGGGAGCGCGCCGCAGGCGCGAGGAGGGGGCCGGCACAATAGCTATCCCGCAAAAACCGCCCCGCCCGGTGCGGCTGTTCGCGCCGCCCGAGCCGGTCGAGGCCTTCTGGGTGCTGCCCGACGACCCGCCGTTCCGCTTCACCTGGCGGCGGCAGGCGCATCGCGTCGCCCAGGCCGACGGCGCCGAACGCATCGCCGAGGAATGGTGGCAGCCAGATGGGCAATTGATCGCCGCCGCCGGCAGTCCTGATGCGATCCGCGACTATTACCGGGTCGAAGACGAGACCGGCCGGCGCTTTTGGCTGTTCCGCGCCGGGCTGCCCGGCGACCCGCCGCCGCGCTGGTTCGTCCATGGCCTCTTTGCGTAACCCAAACAACCTCCTTCCACTCGTCGCCCCCGCGGAGGCGGGGGCCCAGGAGCAAGCGATGAACCGCTGCCCTGGATTCCCGCTTTCGCGGGAATGACGACAGAAAACGGCTTTGATAATGCCCGAGCTTCCCCCCAAGGAATTCGAGAAGCTGTCGCGCACGATCGGCGACGGCGGCGGTCTGCGCTTTGGCGGCGGCAAGGAGCGGCGCAAGGCGAGCGGCGGCAGCCCCGACCTGTTCGCGCCCCCCGCCGCCCTCGCTTATGCCGAGCTGCAAGTCACCAGCAATTTCTCCTTCCTGCGCGGCGCCTCGCACCCGGACGAGCTGGTGCAGCAGGCGGCGGCGCTCGGTCTCAAGGCGATCGCGATCACCGACCGCAACAGCCTCGCCGGCATCGTCCGCGCGCACCAGGCGGCGCGGGAGGCCGGCATCCGCCTCGTGGTCGGCGCCCGGCTCGACCTCCGGGACGGCACGGGCCTCCTTGCCTTTCCCGAGGATCGCGCCGCCTATGGTCGGCTGACGACGCTGCTCACCCTCGGCAAGCGCCGCGCGCCCAAGGGCGAATGCCATCTCGACTACGCCGATGTCGCCGCCCATGGCAAAGGTCTCGTGGTCGCGCTGCTGCCGCCCGACTATGTCGACCGGGTGAGCCTCGCGCGGCATCGCGAGCGGGCGCGCCGTGTCGCGGCCGATTTCCCCGGCCGCGCCTATCTCGTCGCGCATCATCTCTATCGTGGCGACGACGCGCGGCGCATCGCCCGCCTCGCGCGGATCGCCGAGGCCACCGGCCTCAAGCTGCTTGCCACCGGCGATGTGCTCTACCACGCGCCCGAGCGGCGGCCGCTGCAGGATGTCGTGACCTGCATCCGCGAGCATTGCACGATTGCCGAGGCCGGCTTCCGCCTCGCGGCCAATGCCGAGCGCCACCTGAAACCGGCCGCCGAGATGGCACGCCTCTTCCGCGGCCCCATGGGAGTTCCAGCGGCGGCGCTCGCGGCGAGCGTCGAGATCGCCGAGCGCTGCCGCTTCAGCCTCGGCGAATTGCGCTACGAATATCCCGAAGTTCCGGTGCCGCCCGGCATGACCCCGCAGCAGCGCCTCGCGCAGCTCGCCTGGGAAGGCGCGATCGAGAAGTTTGGCTGCCAAACCGCCGATGCGTCCTTCGAGGCTCAGCTTCGCTTCGCACCTCAGGATGAGGATTTTTTTGATGGCATAAAGAACATCCCTCATCCTGAGGCGCGC
>JASHUW010000286.1 GCA_030039815.1 Alphaproteobacteria bacterium | reverse complement strand
GACGATCTCGCCGCGCGCGACATTGACAACGATGCCGCCGCGCTTGATCGCCGCGAAGCGCTCGGCATTGAACAGCTTTGTCGTCTCCGGCGTCCATTGGCAGCAGATCGCGACGATGTCGCTCTCCGGCAGCAGCCGGTCGAGCTCGCCCGCCCCGGCGATCTCGCTGAAGCCGGGCGGCACGCCGCCGCCGGGGTTGCGCCGCGTGCCGATCACCCGCATCCCCAGCGCCGCGCACAGCCGCCCGACCTCGCGCCCGATCCCGCCGGCGCCGACGACGCAGGCGGTCTTGCCCTCGACGAGGACCGAGCGATAGGCGCGGTGGTCGAAGGCGCCCGCCGCGCGGTCGACCGCGGCGCGGTTGAGGCCCTTGGCGAAATAGAGGATCGCGGCCATCGCATATTCCGCGATCGGCAGCGAATTTGCCGAGCCGCGCGAGGTGGTGGCGATGACGTCGCTGCCCCACAGATCGCCGATCAGGAGGTTGCTCGCCCCGGCCGGCCGCTGATGGAACCACTTGAGCCGCGGCGCGCGGGCGCGCAAATCGAGCGGGAACGGAAAGCCGGCGAGGATGATCTCGGCCTCGGCGAGGAGCTTGTCGCGCTCCTCGCGCGTGCCCTTTCCCTCGGCGTTGCGGCCGATATAGCGCTGGGTCGTGAAGGCCGGCCAGGTCTCGCGGATTTCGCCGTCGAACCAGCCGCCGGCCTCGGTGAGGCGCACCGCCGGGTCGACCGCCTCGATCCGCGCCTTGTCGGCCGCGCCGAGGCGCTGGATGGCGAGGATGTTGACCATGCGGGCCTAGCGCCGGCTCGCGCCGATATGCGCGATCGCGTCGATCTCGACCTTGGTCTCGGGCGTCGCCAGCGCCGCGATCTCTATCAATGTCGAGACCGGGAAATTGCCGGTGAAAAACTCGCGCCGCGCCCGCCATACCTCTTCGCGGTTTTTGATCTCGGTGACGAAGATCGTGACCTTGACGATGTCCGCCATGCTGCCGCCGGCGGCTTCGACGAGATGCTTGATCTTGGTGAGGATGCCCTTCGCCTGGGCGTACTCGCCCGGCCCGGCGCCGGGCGCGGTCGCGCCGGCGAAATAGGCGACACCGTCGACCACGAGGCAGTTCGACCAGGTCTGCGGCGGCGGGTCGGGCACGTTGGGGCTGCTGATTTTTTGGATGGTCATGGGAGCGGCTCCGTGGGTTCAGGAGATCGTGACGCCGCTATCGACCGGCAGCACCTGGCCGGTGACCATGCGGCTTTCGTCGCTGGAGAGATAGAGCGCCATTTGGGCGATGTCCTCCGGCTCGATGAGCCCCAGCAGGTGCGAGTCGGCGAGCTTGGTCAGCGCCGCGTTGCCGGCGACCAGCCGGCGCACCCGCTCGGTCATCGTCGCCGATGGCGCGATGGCGTTGACCCGCACCTTCTGCGGCGCATAGGCGACCGCGAGCGAGCGGGTGATCGCGGCGATCCCGCCTTTCGCCGCGGTGTAGCAGTCGCGGCCTGGCACGCCCATCAGCGCGACGTTGGAGCTCATGTTGATGACCGAGCCGCCGCCCGCCTTGATCAGCTCCGGGATGCCGAGCCGGCAGCCGAGAAACGTGCCATAGAGATCGAGCTTGATCGCCCGCCAGAACTCGTCGAGCGGCGCCTCGACCGCGGTGTTGTCGGCGGCCGTCGAGCCGCCGGCATTGTTGTGCAGCACGTCGAGCCGGCCGAATTTGTCGACCGTCGCGCCGATCGCTGCCTTGAGGCTGTCTTCGTCGGTCACATCGGTGCGGATCGCGATCGCGCCGCCTCCGGCGAGATGCGCGCTTTCCTCGCCGGCGGCCGCGTCGATATCGGCGATCACGACCCGCGCGCCCTCGCGCGCGAAGAGGATCGCGGTCGCGCGCCCGATCCCGGTTCCGGCGCCGGTGATGAACGCGACCTTGCCGTCGAGCCGTGCCATCGCGCTTCCCTTCGCCGCCGTCCTCTCGCACGATAATCCCGTCCGCCGCGGAGAAACACCATGACCGACACGCGCCCGTTCGATACCACGCTGTTCGCCGATACGGCGATTGACCCCGACACCGCCAAGCTCAACGCGCAGATGATCGAGCTGTTGACCGGCCAGCCGGAATGGTGGGTCACCGGGCCGGCGACGTTCCGCGCCATGCGCCGGCGCGGCGAGGGGCCGTTCCCCGCGCCGGTCATGTCGTCGCGGGCGCGTACGATCACCATCGCCGGCAAGGATGGCACCGAGATCCCACTGCGCATCATCGCTCCTGACGCGCCGCCGCGCGGGGTTTATCTGCACCTTCATGGCGGCGGCTGGGTGCTGGGCGGCGCCGACATGCAGGACCCGATGCTGGAGCGCATCGCCGACAATACCGGCCAGGTTGTCGTCGCGCCCGAGTATCGCCTCGCACCCGAGCACCCCTACCCGGCCGGCCCCGATGATTGCGAGAGCACCGCCGCGTGGCTCATCGCCAACGCCAAAAAGGAATTCGGCACCGGCGCGCTGACCATCGGCGGCGAATCCGCCGGCGGACACCTCACCGCGGTGACCATCCTGCGCATGCGCGACCGCCAGGGCTACACGGGCTGGCGCGGCGCCAACATCGTCTACGGCATCTTCGACGCCAGCATGACCCCAAGCCAGCGCCAGTTCGGCAACACGCGGCTGGTGCTGCGCACGATCGACATGCAGCAGTTCTACAACGCCTTCCTGCCGACCATCACCGAGCGCCGCGACCCGGATATCTCGCCGCTTTACGCCGACCTCAAGGGCCTCTGCCCGGCGCTGTTCAGCGTCGGCACGAGCGACATGCTGCTCGACGACACGCTGTTCATGCATGCGCGCTGGGTGGTCGCGGGCAACGAGGCCGAACTGGCGATCTATCCCGGCGGCGCGCACGGCTTCACGCTGTTCCCCAACGACTTGGCGAATGCCGCGACGGCGCGTATGGACGCTTTCCTCAATCGCGTCCTCGGCTGACCACGAACTGGTCCGGCGAATGAGACAAGTCTGGCGCTATCGACCGGGCCGACCAGCCGCTAGTTTCGAGCAATGACCACGATCCTGCAAATCCTCACGAGCCCGCGGCCGAATTCGTTCAGCCGGCGCATCGCGTGCGACGTGACCGCGCGCCTCGTCGCGCTCCATCCGCGCGCCGCGATCATCGACCGCGACCTCGCCGCCGACCCGCCGCCGCATCCCGATCTCGATCTCTACGAGGCGATCCTGACCCCGGCCGTCGGCGACGACGACCCGCGCTTCGCGCTGTCGGAGCGGCTCATCGGCGAGCTCGAAGCCGCCGATTTCGTCGTCATCGGCACGCCGATGAACAATTTCTCGGTACCCTCGACGCTGAAATCGTGGATCGACCATATCGTCCGCATCCGCCGCACCTTCCGCTCGACCCCGGAAGGCAAGATCGGCCAGCTGCGCGACCGCCCGGTGTTCATCGTCACTTCGCATGGCGGCTATATGAGCGGCGGCTATCAGCCGGATTTCATGACCGATTATCTGCGTGCGATCTTCGAGACGATTGGCATCCGCCAAGTGCATTTTCTCTGCGCCGACGGCCTTTCGCGCGGCCCTGAATCGGTCGAGCGCGTGCTCGTCCAGGCGAAAGCCTGGATCGACGAACATCTGCCGATCTAGCCTGCTCCGGCCTATAGTCGCGGCGGCAACGACGAAAGGGACCGCCATGCAGCCGCAAGCCGCCGCATTGAAAGCGCTTCTCGACGAGCCTCGGCTTCAGGTCATGCCGGGCTGCGGCGACGGGCTCGGCGCGCACCTGATCGCCGAGGCCGGGTTCAAGACCGGCTTCGTCTCCGGCTCCAGCATCTCGGCGATGCGCCTGGCGATGCCCGACCAGGACATGGTGACCTTTGCCGAGATGGCCGACGCGGTCGAGACGTGCATCGCCGCCGCGCCCCAAGTACTGTGGCTCGCCGACGGCGATACCGGCCACGGCAATGCGCTCGCCGTGCAGAAGACGATCCGCGCCTATGCCAGGCGCGGGGCCGCTGCGGTGCTGATCGAGGACAAGATCTGGCCGCGTCCGCTCGGTCATGGCGGCGCCAAGCTCGTCGTCGAGCGCGA
>JASHUW010000285.1 GCA_030039815.1 Alphaproteobacteria bacterium | reverse complement strand
GCCGGCGACTATGTCGACGCCCATGCCCGCAAGGTCGGCGAGGTGATGACCAGCGAGGTCGCCGTCGTCAGCCCGACCGACGAGCTGTCTGACGTCGTGCAATTGATGGAAAAGCGCCGCATCAAGCGCGTACCGGTCATCGATAACGGCAAGCTGGTCGGGATCGTCAGCCGAAGCGATCTGGTTCGGGCACTGGTTCACAACCTGACGCGGGAGGCAAAGGCACATCCGCATGAGCAGGTGGCCGACGAGACGATCCGCGACCGCATTCTGGAGGTCATCGACAAGGAGCCGTGGGGGCCCCGGTTCAGCAGCGAGGTGACGGTGACAGGCGGAGTCGTCGACCTTTACGGCACCGTCACCGACGAGCGGGAGCGGACGGCCCTGATCGTGGCGGCCGAAGGCGTCGCCGGCGTCAAGGCGGTGCGGGATCACCTGGTTTGGATCGAGCCGACATCGGGCCTCGTTATCGGCGCGGACGAGATCCGCTGACTGATCCACGGACAGGGGACGAGCAATGCGCAACCTCCATGCGATCACCATGGCGCTCATTCTGATCAGCGCCGCCGCGGGCGCCGCCTTTGCCGAGGGTCCGGCGCGTTCCGGCAATGCTCGCGCGGGCCGCGAGTTCGTCGGCCACAACTGCGACGCCTGCCACGTCGTTGCCAAGGATCAGGATATTCGGCCGCTGGTCTCGGGCTATGCGCCGAGCTTTTCCGAGATCGCTAACAGACCGGACACCGCGCCCGAGGCGCTGCGCGTCTTTCTCAGCCGCCCGCACGGTTATTCGAACATGCCCTATCCCGATCTGGCGCCGGCCGATCTCGCCAATGTGGTCGCTTACATCATGAGCCTGCGCCATCGGTAGCATCGAGAAACGCGCCCGAACGGCGCTGACGGAAGGTTTCGCCGATGACCACGCCGATCCTCGTGCCGCTCGCTAAGGAGCTGCCGACCTCGCATGTCTTCGACGCCACCTTGTGGCTGGCTCGCCAACTCAATGCCCGCGTTCGGGTGTCATATATCCGCCCGAACCCCGATGCCGCGTTGGCGATGCTGCCGGAGATGATCGGCGCATTGGGGATCACACGCGAGTCGATCGAACAGGAAAGCCGGCAAGCGGCGGCTGCCGCGAAGGCAAGGTTCGTCGAGTGGAGCGCCCGCGGCGATGCTTCGACAAACAGCGAAACGGGCGGGTGGAGCGCGACATGGTCGGAACATGTCGGCGAGTTCGAGCCGATCGTCACGCGGTTCGGCCGGCTCTGCGACTTCATCGTTCTGCCGCGCCCATCGGCGGAAGAGGTCGTGGCGCAGCGTTGCTTCGATGCCGCGGTCTTCGGCACGGGCCGTCCGACCCTGCTTGTCGGCGAGACGTTGCCGGAGAGCTTGGCCGACCACATCATCATCGCCTGGAACGGCAGCCTCGAAGCGAGCCGCGCGGTCTTCGGGGCAATGCCGCTGCTGCGGCTTGCCAGGCGGGTCACCATCTTCACGGCGCTCGAATACGGCGCCGAGGCGGTCGGTCTCGACGATCTGGCTGAATCGCTGCGCGACCGCGGCATCAGGACGCCTCAGGTCATCTTCCCGACCGGCGATCATTCGACCGGTGCCGCGCTTGTCATGGCGACAAAAACCCATGAGCCATCGTTGCTCGTGATGGGCGCGTACACGCACAGCCGATTGCGCGAGAGCTTCCTCGGCGGGGTCACAAGGCATTTGCTGGCCCATGCCACGGTTCCGCTGCTGATGAGCCACTGATCCCGGTTCCTGGCTGGCAGGTTCTCGCCGATCTTCTTTGCGGTTCCCGATTGTGCTATCGCTCTGGCGTTACGCCCTCATCTGGACTGCGGCGCGGAGCACGGCAACGCTGAATACGAAAGCCTCGTCTAGTAATGGCAATGGTGCCGGCGAGTCGCTGTATCGAGCGGTGGTGGACACCGCGGTCGACGCGATCGTCGTCATCGACCGCACGGGCGCAATCCGTTCTGTCAACGAGGCGACGCAGCGGCTGTTCGGTTACAGCGCCAGCGAGCTCGTCGGTCACAACGTCAACATGCTGATGCCGGAGCCCTATGCGGGCGAGCATGACGACTACCTGATGAATTATTTGAGGACCGGCACCAAGAAGATCATCGGCATTGGCCGCGAGGTCGCCGGCAAGCGCAAGGACGGCTCGGTTTTTCCCATGGAGCTGTCGGTTGGCGAGGCGCGCGACGGCGGCGAGCCGATCTTCGTCGGCATCATCCGCGATATCACCGAGCGCAAAACCGCCGAAATCGCGCTGCGCGAGAGCGAATTGCGCTGGCGCTCGATCGTCGATACCGTTCCCGACGCGATCATCGTGATCGATGCGTCCGGCATGGTCGAATCGTTCAGTCCGGCCGCCGAACGACTGTTCGGCTACACCGCCGACGAGGTCGTCGGGCAGAACGTCAAGATGCTGATGCCGCAACCGTACCGCAGCCAGCATGACAGCTACCTTGCCCGCTACATGCGCACCGGCGAGCGGCGCATCATCGGCATCGGGCGGATCGTCGTCGGGCAGCGCAAGGGGGGAGAAACCTTTCCGATGGAGCTGGCGGTGGGCGAATTCGCCTCGCCGAGCGGCAATTTCTTCACCGGCTTCGTCCGCGACCTGACCGACCGGCAGGAGGCCGAACGGCGCATCGAGGATTTGCAGACCGAACTGCTGCACGCCTCCCGGCTCAGCGTCATGGGACAGATGGCTTCGACCATGGCGCACGAGCTGAACCAGCCGTTGACCGCGGTGACCAACTATCTCGAGGCCGGCCGCCATCTGATCTCGTCCGGCGCGGCGCCGCCGGAACGGATCGCGGATCTGATGGAGAAGGCCGTGGCGCAGGCGCAACGCGCCGGCGAAGTGATCCGCCAGCTGCGTCAGTTCGTCAGCAAGGGCGAGACCGAACGGCGAGAGCAAAATCTCAATCAGCTGGTCGAGGAGGCCCTGGCCCTGGGACTTGTCGGTGCGCGCCAATCGGGGGTGCGTGTTTCGCTCGAGCTTGATCATGAACTGCCTCCGGTCATGGTCGATCCGGTGCAGATCCAGCAGGTGGTGCTCAACCTGGTGCGCAACGCGGTCGAAGCGATGGAGGCGGTCGAGCGGCGCGAGCTGACGATCGCGACGCGCATGTCCGGCGACACGATCGAAGCCAGTGTCGCCGATACCGGGCCCGGGATTCCTCGGGAACTCGCCGACCGCCTGTTCCAGCCCTTCGTCACGACAAAGAAGACGGGCATGGGGCTTGGCCTCTCGATCTGCCGAGAGATTGTCGAAGCGCATCACGGGCGTCTCACGGCCGAGGCGCGACCCGAGGGCGGTACGGTGTTTTCCCTGATGCTCCCCAAGGCCAACGAGGATGAGGCGGCCGATGCCCCGTGACCGTCATGTCTATGTCGTCGACGACGACGATGCCGTGCGCGATTCGCTGTCGGTGCTGCTGGAGGCCATTGGGCATCGTGTCCGGACGTTCGGCTCGGCCAAGGAATTTCTTGAGGTGGCGCCGGAGCTGCCTATGGGCTGCTTGATCGCCGATATCCGCATGCCCGAGATGGACGGGCTGGAGCTGCAACGCCACCTCAACGAGCGATCGCTGCACTTCCCGATGGTCGTCATCACCGGTCACGGCGATGTCCCGCTGGCGGTACGCGCGATGAAGGCGGGCGCGCTCGACTTCATCGAAAAGCCCTTCGCGACGCCAACGATTCTCGCCAGCGTCGAGGCGGCGCTATCCCGGCTCGACAGCAACGATCAGCAAGACCCCGCGACGGTGGCGGTGCAGGCCAGGCTCGGCTTGTTGTCGCCGCGGGAGCGCGAGGTGCTTGAAGGCCTGCTTGCCGGGCTGCCCAATAAAACCATCGCCTATGACTTGGCGATCAGCCCGCGCACGGTCGAAATCCATCGCGCCCGGGTCATGGACAAGATGGGTGCGCGCAGCCTCTCGGAACTGATCCGCCTCGCCTTGGCGGCCGGTCTGCAGCCGAAATAGCCGCCTGAGGCAGGCAGCTGCACGACTGGTCGCGGGGTGAAAGACCGTATCGATCAGCGATGATGCGGCCGGTCCGCCGATAATCATGAACCCCGCCGGCCGGGCGGGGCGTCAGTGCGCCATCAACACCGGCAGCTCTGCGTGGTCGAGCACCGACTGGGTGAACCCGCCAAAGACCCATTCCCTGAGCCTGGTGTGACCGTATCCGCCCATCACCAGAAGCCCGCTTTTCCCAGCCGCGGCCAGCAGCGCCTCGGGACCGTCGGCAGAGCCCGAAGCAAGCCGCCGCACCACCGCCTTGAGACCGTGCCAGGCCAGGTGGCAGACAAGCCTTTCCGCGTCGTCGCGCCGGCCATCTTCTTCGTCGACCGTCAGCACCGATACCTCCTCGGCACGGAGCAGAAACGGCATCGCCGCCGCAACCGCCCGCGCGGCTTGCGGGGTCGGTTTCCACGCGATCGCCACCCGGTTTGCGAAATCCGCTGTCGGTGTCGCGGCGCCGGGTATCAGCAGTGGACGCCCCGTTTCCAGCAGCAGCGCCTCCAGTGTCGAGCGGGCGACAGCCTCTACTCCAGGCGCGCCGCGCGTCGCGACGGCTAGGTCCGCGGTCAACCCGTAGACCGACATCCACCGTGGCTCCTGGCCGATCTCGACATGGAACCCGCAGGAGGGTTTCCCGTCGCCGGCGGGCGCGTCGGCGAGCCCTACGCCATCGCCCGAGCGGAACTCGGCGAACGCGGCGCGCGCCTTCGCTTCCGCCGCGTCGGCATCGCGGGTCAGGCTGTCGATGATGCCTTCGAGCAGAGTGCCTCCGGCGCCTTCCGTCGTCATCGCGACACCCACCTCGACCGGGTCGAGCCGCACGTGAAGGGCATCGATATGCGCGCCGAAGAGTCGGGCGACGGCGGCGGCCGTTGCGTAGACGGTCGCGTCGGCGTCGGTACCGGCCGCCGGTACGAGAATGGACTTGATCATCGCCGTATCCCTCTGCCGCTCATGGTTGCGCTGACGCCACCAGCATACGGCGCGACTAGTCCGCCGCCTTGACGCAGGTCAATCCCATAGCGCGGGTTGGCCTATGGGCAGCACGGGAGGCGCGTCAACATTTGTCGCGCCGGCGATCAGCTTGAATTTGACCTCGTTCACGCTGAGGTCGCGCAGATAATTGACGAGATCGCCCCAGGGGTCGGTCAGCCGGGCAATTCCGGAAATGAACGCCACGACACCGCCGATCTCAAGGTTGCCCTCGATTACGCGCCAGCCGCCGAGCAGCAAGGCCATGATGATCTGCGCATGCGTGCACAGGTTCATCAGGTAGTTCATCGTGAACTTGAGCTCGAAGATGCGCATGTTGATCCGGAAGACGCGGTCGATGCGATCCGCGTTTTCCACACTGACCGGGGCGTCCTGCGGGTCGGTGACGATGAGGCCCGCGCCAATCTGGCGCAACAGCCATACCCGCGCCCGGGTCCGGCGGTTCATCCCGTGTTGCATCAGCGGGACAAAGACCATTTGCGGGATGAACAGGGCGATCGCCGCCGCGCCCATCCAGCGGTCGATATGGATTACGTAGCTGATGACCGTTGCCAGGATTCCGGCTTGCAGCAGCGGCTCCGATACCGCGGCGCCGATGAAATTGCCGACGGGTTCAACCTCGGCGACGACCATCGACACGGCCGTCCCGCGGGCGTCGGCCGCGCTCGACCCCGACCCGGTCGCGCAATAGACGCAACGGCGCAAATCACGCTTGGCGCGTTCGCCGACCCAGGCGCGATAGATGTTGAGCGCCAGCTTTATCGACCCTTGCAGGAGCGCTGCGCCGCCATAGGCAGCGCAGAGCAGCAGGACGGTGCTGTATTGGCGCTGCTTGACGGCGTCGTTGACCACGCGGCGTTGCAGCTCGAGCGGAACGACTTCGAGCAGGAATACCGAGACCGTCAAGGCGACCAGCGGGAGCTGGTGGACCCAGCTCGTCGTCAGGACGTAGCGGAAAAGGCCGCTGGGCAGCGTTGCTTCGGCGGTTGCCAGTAATGTTGCAGGCGCGGGATGAGTATCGGCCGGCGCCGTCATTCTGTCCGGCTCACGCTGGCCTGGACGAGCTCGACAAGGCGCGGCACGGCAAACGGTTTCTCGAGTAGCGCGCTTATCCCAAGCGCGGCGGCGCGGGCGGCGATCTCGGGATCAAGACGCCCGGTAATCAAGATCGCCGGAGCGTTCGTCCCGTCGCGACGCAACGCCGAGAGCGTTGCGAGCCCATCCATCCCCGGCATGTGCTGGTCGACGACAAGACAGCCGGCCTCGCGCCGTCGTTGGTCGGCGAGCAACTGGCTGCCGGAGGCGCAGGCAATGACCTCGAACCCGAGCACTCTCAGCAGCTCGCTCAGCGAATCGCGAACCGAGGCATCGTCATCGACGACGAAAATCGGCCTCGCGCCGCCATCGGCGGGTCGCGTCGTCGCCGGTTGCACCTGACCGTCGAGCACGTCCGTATCCTCAAGCAAAGCTCACATCTCGACCGTCGCTTCCAGGGCATCGCGGTCGCAGATCTCGATCCGGTGCGGATTGGGGATGGCGATTGTCCCGTCGCGCTTCATCGCCGATAGCACCCGGCACACCGTTTCGATGGTCAGCCCGAGATAGTCGGCGATGTCGTTGCGCGACATCGGCACCTCGAGCACCCGGCGAACGTCGCGCCGCTCGGCCAATTCGAGCAGAAAACTCGCCACTCTCTCCGGCGCGGTCATGCGGCCGAGCAGCAACAGGCGGGTCTGCGCGTGTGCGAGGTTGCGCAGCATCATGTTGCACATGCACCGGGCGAGCACAGGCCGCTCGTCGATCAGGCGCTCGGTCGCGGCGCGGTTGAAGCGCATCACGATAACGTCGCCCACCGCCTCCGCGGCGAACGTCCGCTCGCCTTCGCCATCCAGACCGAAGCAGTCGCCGGCATGGAAGAATTCGGCGATGTGCCGGCGGCCGTCCGCCATCAACTTGCAGATGCGGACGGTGCCGGAGACGATCTTGAACCAGCAATCCGCGCGATCGCCCTCGGCATAGATTTCGGCGTCGCGAGCAAAGCTGCGCCGGCTGCCGAGCTGTTCGAGGGCGACCAGCTCGTCGAGTTGACCCGACCGGGCGATCGAGACGCCGACCGAAGGCGGCTGGGTGAAAAACTCGCTGGGCGCGCCGATGCCGAATTGCTTGAACATCGCTTCCTCCATCCCGCTTGGGATTGAATAGGAGGATGACGCTGCCCGGCGCGCTTCGAAATTAGGAATGCTCCTAAGGAAGATTGCGTAAGGGGAACTACGTATGCACCCGCGACGCGCATTCCGTTGACCTGGATCAAGGCTTGCGGCGCCACGCGGCGCGATCATCGCGGCAGATCGGAAATTGGCCCGATTGCCGTTCAAGGGATGGGCGATGGCCTATAAGGATTTGCTGCTGGTCGTGGACGACAGCCCGAATATGGCCGAGCGCATCCTCGTCGCCGGCGACTTGGCGCAGCGCTTCGATGCGCATGTCACGGGGCTCTACGTCACGCCGGTCTCAGGGCTGGAAGCGCCCGACGCCGCGGAGCGGCTGTACGACATGTTCACAGACAGGCTCGGCCGACGCGGCGTCGCCGTGGAATGGCGCATAGCGCGCGGCTTTCCGATCGATGTCGCCGGCGTCCATGCACGCTACGCCGACCTCGTCATCCTCGGTCAGCTCGATCCGACGGAGCCACAGAAAGCGGTCGATTGCGCGCGCCCGGAAGACATCGCGCTCTCCTCGGGTCGCCCGGTGCTGGTCGTGCCTTACGTCGGCCACTATCCAACCCTTGGCCAACGCGTGCTGATCGGCTGGGACGCGAGTCGCGAGGCGACGCGCGCGATCAACGACGCGATACCGCTTCTGGCCGCGGCGTCGTCCGTGACGGTGCTGTCGGTCGATCCCGTCATCAGCCGCGACGAGCATGGCGAGATCCCGGGCGCCGATATTGCGCGCCATCTCAGCCGTCATGGCGTCGACGCACGGATCGAATCCGCGCCGTCGGCCGGCGTCGGTGTCGGCGATGTGCTGTTGTCGCGCGCTGCCGACCTCTCCGCCGACCTGCTCGTGATGGGGGCCTACGCGCACCCGCGGGTGCGCGAGTTGGTGCTCGGCGGCGCGACCCGCACCATCCTGCAGAGCATGACGGTCCCGGTATTCATGGCGCATTGATCGCGCGATGGGACAAAATGGCGGCCCGGGGGATCGGGGAATATCGCCATGACGACCAACGCGCCGGTAGCGGGCTTTCTGCTGCTGCTCGGCCTCGGGTTCTTTTTCGGGATGGCCTTCGAGGAGTTCAACGCCCAAAGCCGGCAAGTCCGGCCGGGTGGGGTGCGCAGCTTTCCGTTGCTGGCACTATCCGGCGCGCTGCTCTATCGGCTCGACACGGTGCACTTGCTGCCCGTCACCGCCGGCCTTCTCGTCCTCGGCGTCTGGCTGAGCCTCTATTATTGGCGGCACATCGCCGAAACTGACCCGGAAGGCCAGCCCAATGTCGGGCTGATGACGGCGATCTGCAATGTGCTTGCCTACCTGCTTGGCCCGATCGCCTTTACCGAACCGCCCTGGGTGGCGATCGGTGTCACTGTCGTCGCGGTTCTGCTGCTGACCGCCCGCGAAAAGCTGCATGGGTTTGCCCGCCGGCTCGAGGTCGGTGAGATCGCCACCGCGGGAAAGTTTTTGATCCTGACTGGCCTGGTGCTGCCGTTCCTGCCGGACCAGCCGGTAACGACCTTGACCAGCATTACACCGCATCAGATTTGGATCGCGGTGGTGGCCGTGTCCACCGTCTCCTACGCGAGTTACCTGCTCCAGCGCTACGTCGCGCCGCGCGAGAGCGGACTATGGACCGCGGTGCTGGGCGGGCTCTATTCGTCAACGGCAACCACCGTCGTGCTGGCGCGGCGCGCGCACGCGGTGCCCAGCTTTGTACCGCAAGCCCAGACAGGGATCATCATCGCCACGGCGATCATGTATCTGCGCATTCTGATCGTCGTCGCGCTGTTCGATCAGCCGCTTGCGCTCTCGCTTGCTCCCGCGCTGGTCGCCCTGGCCGTGGGTGGGCTGTCGCTCGCTGGGTTGCGTTATCGTTCAAGCCACGCGACGCGTGACGTTTCGCCGGGTGAGGATGTGCCGGGCAACCCGCTCGAGCTGAACGCCGCGTTCGTCTTCGCCGGGTTATTTGTCCTGGTGTCGCTGGCGGTTGGTTGGGCGCGGATTCACTTTGGCGCTGCCGGGCTTTACGTGCTCGCCGCCATTGTCGGGTTTACCGACATCGATCCGTTCGTCCTGAGCATCGCCACCGGTGCCGCGGCATCGCCATCGTCGAGCGCCGCGGTCGCCGCGATCCTCATCGCGTCGTCGTCGAACAATGTGCTCAAGGCCGCCTACACAACGGGGTTCGCCGGGTTCCGGACGGCGCTTCCGGCCGCGGCGGCGCTGGCGGCGCTGGCGGTTGGCGGTGTCGCGGCGGCTTGGTGGGTCGCCGGTTGGTAGCCATCGAGCCGTCATCAAACCATCGTCCAACTGTCATCAACCCCGGATAGCGTTGAGCGAGTGCGGCCAGCGGCGGATACGAACATGCAAGCAGGCGACGTAATGGTCCGCGACGTCATTACCGTCGATCCCGACATGAGGGTTGATCAGGCGGTCAAGCTCCTGACCGAGCACGACATCAGCGCGCTTCCGGTGGTCGACGAAGACGGCAAGGTGGTTGGCATCATCAGTGAAGCCGACCTCATTCGCCGGGCCGAAATCGGCACCGAGAAGCATCGCCCCTGGTGGCTGGAATCGATGACCGCCGCCAGCGCGCTCGCCGCGGACTTCACCAAATCCCACGGCAAGAAGGTCGGCGAGATCATGACGACCGACGTCGTGTCGGTATCCGAGGAGACACCGCTTGGCGAGATCGCCGAGCTGTTCGAGCGCAAGCGCATCAAGCGGGTCCCCGTTGTCGTGGATGGTCGGTTGGTGGGGATCGTCAGCCGTTCCAATCTCATTCAGGCGCTGGCGTCGAGGCTCAGCACCGGTGAGGCGCCGGCGGATAGCGATCGTCACATTCGCCTTGAATTACTCGCGCGCATGCGGGAGCAGGACTGGACCGATTTCGGCGAGCGGAACGTGATCGTCAAGGACGGCGTGGTGCATCTCTGGGGGCTCGTCGGCACCGAGCAAGAGCGCACCGCGCTCATCGCCATGGCAGAGGGCGTGCCCGGCGTGGCGCGTGTCGCCGACGAGATGATCCCCGCCTATTAAGGCGCGGTCGGTCCCCGGCTTAGCTCAATGAGGCCAGGTCGATCTCGCGCACCTCGTCGACGACGCGCTTGACCCCCGGGATGTTCTCCGCGGCGACGCGCAACGCCGCTCGCTGTC
>JASHUW010000284.1 GCA_030039815.1 Alphaproteobacteria bacterium | reverse complement strand
ACAACATCGCCGCCACGGGCCTTTCCGGCCGGCTCGCCTCGATGGAGGAGATCGAGGTCACGCGCGCCGCGGAATTCGATCGGGCGTTTGAAGACGAGACGGTCAGGCAGGCGGTCATCGAACGCTTTCGCGCCGCCGCCCGCCGCGGCATCGCAAAAGGCGCCGAGTGTGTAATCCCGGCCGGCGGCATCGTCATGACCATCCTCGCCGATGCCGGCATCCACGAGGTCGACAAGGCACCGGTCGTCAACGGCCTCATCGCGCTCGTCAAGATCGCCGAGCTGGCGGTCAACATGCGCGCGCTGACTGGCCATTTCACCAGCAAGCGGCTGACCTACGCGCCGCCCACCGGCGCGCTGCTCGACGACATCCGTCGCGCCTATGGCGGGGAGGTCTATCCCGGCGCGGGCTGAAAGTTCCCGGCTGCGGCGAGAGGCCGCACCCCGAAAGGTCGCAACCCCGCGCGGCAATTGACACCCTGGCGGGGTGCCGCTACCAACGGCGCAGCAAAAAGAATCTTGTCAGCTTGAAGTAAGCTTCGCGGGGGAGACGAACTTTTGCCGCCTTTGCTGGAAGTCCGTGACCTGCACACCGAGTTCCGCACCGGCGCGGGTGTGGTGCGCGCGGTCGACGGGGTGTCGTACACGGTCGACCCCGGCGAGACCGTGGCGGTCGTCGGCGAAAGCGGCTCCGGCAAGTCGGTCGGCGCGTTGTCGATCCTGCGCCTCATTCCCGACCCGCCCGGCCGGGTGGTCGGCGGCGAGGTCATCTTCGCCGGCCGCGACATCATGAAGCTCTCCGACGCTGAGATGCGAGAAGTGCGCGGCGGCGAGATCGGCATGGTGTTCCAGGAGCCGATGACCTCCTTGAACCCGGTGCTGTCGATCGGCCGGCAGATCACCGAGATGATCGAGCAGCATCGCGGCACCCCACGCGCCGCGGCCGAGAAGCGCGCCGAGGAGCTGCTCGGGCTCGTCGGCATCGCCGACGCCAAGCGTCGCCTCAAGCAATACCCGCATCAGCTGTCGGGCGGCATGCGCCAGCGGGTGATGATCGCGATCGCGTTGGCCTGCGAGCCGAAGCTCATCATCGCCGACGAGCCGACCACCGCGCTCGACGTGACGATCCAGGCGCAGATCCTCGAATTGATGCAGCGGCTGACGCACCGGCTCGGCGTCGCGCTGATCGTCATCACCCACAATCTCGGCATCGTCGCGCGCTACGCGCACCGGGTAAACGTGATGTATGCCGGACGCATCGTCGAAAGCGGCCCGGCGGCGGCGATCTATCACAACCCGCATCATCCCTACACGATGGCGCTATTGAAGTCGGTGCCGCGCCTCGACCGGCCGCGCCAGGCCCGGCTCGACCCGATCGAGGGCCAGCCGCCCGACCTCACCCGGCTCGACAAAGGCTGCGCGTTCCGGGCGCGCTGCCGGTTCGCGATCGAGGCCTGCGCGCTGTCCGCGCCACGCCTCGAACCGGTCGGTGCGCCGGGCCAGCTCGCCGCCTGCTTCCGCAGCCATGAGCTGTCGCCAGAAATGCCGACCGGGGCGGGACGCGCGGCATGAGCGTCGCCGAAGCGCGAAGCGCGGCCGCGCCGCTCGTCGAGGTTCGCGGCCTCAAGATGCATTTCCCGATCACCGAGGGGATCATCGCCCGCCGCAAGATCGGCGAGGTCAAGGCGGTGGACGGCGTGTCGCTGACCATCCGCCGCGGCGAGACGCTGGGCCTCGTCGGCGAGTCGGGTTGCGGCAAGACGACGATGGGCCGCTGCATCCTACGCCTCGAAACCCCGACGCAAGGCGCGATCCTCTATGACGGCGTCGACATCGGCAGCCTCGACCGCAAGCAACTCATCGCGCTGCGCCGGCGCATCCAGGTGATCTTCCAGGATCCGTACAGTTCCTTGAACCCGCGCCAGAAGGTCGGGACGATCATCGGCGAGCCGATGAAGGTGCACGGCATCGAGCCCGACGCGAAACGCCGCGACGCGCGGGTGCGCGAGCTGCTGTCGGTGTGCGGACTCAACCCCAATTTCGCCGACCGCTACCCGCACGAGATGTCCGGTGGTCAGCGCCAGCGCGTCGGCATCGCCCGGGCGCTGGCGGTCGACCCGGAGTTCATCGTCTGCGACGAGGCGGTCTCGGCGCTCGACGTGTCGATCCAGGCGCAGATCATCAATCTGCTCGAGGATTTGCGCGAGAAGTTCAACCTCACCTACCTCTTCATCGCGCATGATCTGAGTGTTGTCCGGCATCTCTGCCAGCGCGTCGCGGTGATGTATCTGGGGCATGTCGTCGAGCTCGCCGACTGCGACGAGGTCTTCGACAACCCGCTCCATCCCTACACCAAGGCGCTGCTGGCCGCGGTGCCGGTGCCCGACCCGACGGTCGAGGCCGACCGCACCTTCCAGCCGCTGATGGGCGAGGTGCCGAGCCCGATCAATCCGCCTTCGGGCTGCGTCTTTCACCCGCGCTGTCCGATCGCGGTCGAGACCTGCCGTGAGGCCGTGCCCCAGCTGAGGGAGCTGCGGCCCGGCCACTGGGTCGCCTGCAGCCAGGTTACATAACAAGCCGGTTCAAGAAACTAGTCGCTAGGGGAAGGAAACAAGGGAATGAAGACGCACCGTTTGCTGATGAGCGCCGGGCTCGCCCTGGCGCTGGCGCTGCCCGCCTACGCTCCGGGGTACGCCGACGAGACGCCGAAGGACGGCGGCACGCTGACCTACATGATCCCCGCCGACGCGCCGCCGAGCTTTGACGGCCACCGCGAGGAGACCTACGCGACCGCGCACTCGGCCTCGCCCTATTACAGCGTGCTCATTCGCATCAACCCCGACAACCCGTCATCGACCACCGATTTTGTCTGCGACCTCTGCACCGAAATCCCCAAACCGACCGATGACGGCAAGACCTACACCTTCAAGATCGTCGACGGCGTCAAGTTCCAGGACGGCACGCCGCTGACCGCCGCCGATGTCGCGGCAAGCTGGAAC
>JASHUW010000021.1 GCA_030039815.1 Alphaproteobacteria bacterium | reverse complement strand
CAGCAGCCACACCCGCCGATGTGGGCGGCAACGTCGGACCCCATCGATACTGCCGAGCTGGGCCGGCGCGGCATGGTCAACATCATGGTGATGCGCGGGGTGGACGTCACGAAGCGGGCCTGGGCAAGCTATCGCGAGGCGCGCAAGGAAGCCGGGATGCCGGCGCCCTCGACCGATCGGTTTGGCTATTCGGCCTTTGTCTATGTCGGCGATACCGACGAAGAGGCCGTGCGGGTTGGCAGCAAGCTGTTGTGGTTCGTCAACACCAGCATGAAATCCGCGCCGCAGTACAACAAGTATCTGCCCGGCACGACGCCGCCCGAGTTCGCGCCGCAGCTTTACCGCGATCCCAATTCAGGCGGCAGTCTTGGCCGGCCGGGGCGCAACTCGCCGCTCAACCGCGCTGGCGTGACAGCGGAAATGGCGATGGCGGGCGGACGGATGTATGCCGGCAATCCGGATACGGTGTACCGGCAGATCATGGATTTCTACGAGAAGGTCGGCGGGTTCGGCCAGCTGATCATGGTCGGCAAGACCGGCTTCATCACGCATCAGGAAGCGATCAAGAACATCACCCTGTTCTCGAAGGAGGTGCTGCCGCGGCTGCGGCAGATCAGACCCGTCGTCGTCGAATGAGACGTTGGCCGGGGCCAGCCCTACTTCTGCGGCGCCGGGATGGCCGGTGTGGCGTCGGCGACGGGTGAGGCATCGTCGGCGAGCCGGGTAACCTGCGGCAGTCGGTCGACGACCTTCTGGGTGACCATGAAAGTGAGGTCCAGCGTCGCCAGGCCGACGGCGAATACGAGGAGTACGACGTTAAGATCGCCGGCGATCCGGTCGACCCGCTGAAAGAACTGGCTCGGCAGACGCATCTTCTTCAACGCAGCACGCATCTTCTTATCGATCTGGTCCACCATCGGCGAAACCGCGATCGCCCCAGGCTAAGTTGACACTCCCGACAGGGGCTCGGACCAATGCTGAGCCGCACTGTCGCGTTGTTATGTAGCGTTCGATATTGCAGTGCACAAACGCTAGTCCAACAGGTCAGCTATGCGTACCTTTAACTCGAACCATCACAGCGTTTTCACAATCCGCCGCGAGGCTCCAAGCGCCGGTCAGCACGCTGTTCGCGAGGCCGAGACTACGGTTAATCGGTTAATGATTCGCTGCCATCACGGCTTGCAAAGCATGGCGGGGTTGCACCGATGCTTGAATTGAAACTGGTTCCGCTATGCGAGTGTTTGCGCGCCGCGCGGCCGGTAATCTTTGCCAACGGCCGCTGCCGGCAGGTGAATGAAAATGAGGTAATGCGCGAATAATGGTCACCCAAAGTAGCCAGAAATTGAACAAGGGCGAAAGTCGACGCGTCCGGCGACCTTTGGATTTGCGTGCCGGGCGGTCCAGGTTGTAGATAGCCCCAGTGGGGAAAAGGTTCCATCAGCGCGGGGTACCGATACAGGATGATGGGTTTTACAGCGGAACGACGGCCAACGTGGCCGGCGAGCCAGTGGGTGTGGTCGCTGGCGATGGCGGGCGTGCTGCTCGTTGGGGTCTCGAGCGGCCCGGCGCGGGCGATGGCCGAATCGCCGCGCCAGCTTGTCTACAGCGTCAAGCACTCGATCTTCGGGGAAATCGGCACCTACAGCAATCTGATCGAGCAAGCAGGCGCACTCATCACGATCAAGACGACCGCGCACTTCCTGGTGACGGCGCTGGGTGTTGGCCTGCATCGCGAGGATGCCCAGCGCGTCGAGCAGTTTCAGGGCGATCGGCTCATGTTTTTCCATGGCGTCACCGTCAAGAACGGTGAGACGACCGAGATCAAGGGCCAAGCCAGCGGCAATAATTTCGTGATCGACGGGCCGGCCGGTCAGGTTACCGCGCCGGGGTCGATCAAGCCCGCGAACCCGTGGTCGACCGCGAGCATCGAATCGAACGAAATGATGCGGGTCGACACCGGCAAGGTCGAGAAAGTCACCGTCACCAATGGCGGTCAAACCAATGTCGATATTGACGGCGCGAGCACGCCGGTACGCGAATACGACATATCCGGAACGACGAAATACAAAGTTTACATCGACAATCACGACATTCCTGTGATGTTCATAGTTGACGACGACAGCGGGAAAGTTACTTTCACACTGAAGAAATAGGCTGGTAAGCACCTTTGGCGTGCCTTGCTTGCACGGAAGCCCCTGGCGATGAGCAGCGTCTCGACCGACACGATTGCCACCGCCTCCCCGGCGCAGGCGCGCTGGTCGCTCGACAGCATCGAGTGGTCGGCGCTGCGCCGTGACGTCGTCGTCGGTAACGAGGCGATGTTCTACCTGATCGCCGCCGCCTCCTTCGTCGAGGCGACAACCGATCTTTATACCCAGAACCTGCTCGACTACTTCGCTGAGGACGACGAAATTACCGAGTGGCTGCGCGCGCACTGGCTACCGGAAGAACTGCAGCACGGCCGCGCGCTGCGCCATTATGTTCAGCTCGCATGGCCCGACTTCGACTGGGACGGCGTTTACGAGGGGTTCCTGCCGGAGTTCGCCGCGCAGTGCGCCGAGGATGGCGTCGAGCCGACGCGGTCCCGCGAAATGGCTTCGCGCTGCTGCGTGGAGATGGGCACAGCGAGCTATTACCGCACGCTGTCGCGGATGACCGACGACCCGGTGCTGTCAGCGCTGACCCGTCACATCAGCGACGACGAGGTCAGCCACTACAAGCATTTCTACCGCTACCTTAAGAAATACCAGGCGCGCGAGGGACAGCGCCGCATCGGCATCGCTCGCGCCCTGTGGAACCGCCTGCGCATGATCGATGGCGCCGACAGCCGCATCGCGATAAGCCATATCTACCGCGGGCGGCATCCCGGCCGGTCGTTCGACGAAGGCCTGTACCGCGAGTTGCGGCGTGGCTCGCGGCCACTGATCCGGCGCCATTTCCCGCATCGCATGTGCGTGCAGATGCTGCTAAAGCCGTTGGGGCTCGGCCGGTGGGCGCACAGCGTTGCCCTGCCGGTGGTCGAGGCGGTCGCGCGGCGGGTGGTGCCTTAGGTTAGTGCGCAAGGCTACCCGGCCTTGCTATGGCGCCA
>JASHUW010000283.1 GCA_030039815.1 Alphaproteobacteria bacterium | reverse complement strand
CTGGCCGCAAATCGGCTCGATGTAGAGATCGGTGATCTGCTCGATACCGCGAGCGAAGAGGTCCCCCGTCGAGCTGTCCGGCGGCGACGCATGCGTGCCGCAGGCGGCGAGCAGGGCGCAGGCGAGGGCGGGGGCAAGCCGGCGCCAGCTTGTGGGCAGGCGCCGCCACGACGGTAAACGCGCGCTAATCGGCAATCCTAGTTTCCCCTGGTCCGCCAATCACGGCGCGTTTCGGGCCGGCACCGGCCCGTCAGTGGCGGCCCCACAGTAGTTTCTTGTCGTGCCGCGATCAACAAGCGCCGGTCGGGTGTGCCTCAGCGTGGCCGCCCGACCCGCCGCGCCGGGCGTTTGCGCCGCCGGAGGGTGGACGATCGCGGGCGCTCGGCGACCGCCTCGTCGAGCCGAAAGACGAGCCTGCCGCCGAGCGGGTCGGCTTCGGCAAGGCGCACCGACAACGTGTCGCCGAGCCCGAAACCGCGGCGCGAGTGCCGTCCGCTGAGGCGCAAGCGCCGTGCATCGAAATGATAGAAATCGGGCGGCAGATTGCCGATCGGCAGAAGCCCCTCGGCGCCGCTGTCGGGCAGGGCCAGGAACAGGCCAAAACGCTGAACGCCGCTGACCCGCGCCGGGAAGGCTTCGCCGATGCGGTCGCCGAGCAGCCGCGCGCGGTAGCGTTCGAGCGCGGCGCGTTCGGCGGCGACGGCGCGCCGTTCGGTGACCGAGACATGCTTGCCGACCGTGCCGAGTGCGTCGCGCGGCATGCCCTCGCCGAGCAGCGCGCGATGCACCAGCAGGTCGGCATAGCGCCGGATCGGCGAGGTGAAGTGCGCGTAGCGCCTAAGCGCCAGCCCGAAATGGCCGATATTGTCGGGGCTGTAGATTGCCTGCGCCTGGGCGCGCAGCACGAGATCGTTGACCAGCGCCGCCTCGGGCCGGCCGGCGACCTTGGCCAGTACGCGGTTGAACAGCTCCGGACGGATCACCTGGCCCTTTGCCAGGCTGAGCCCGGGAATATCGATATCGGCGAGCGCGAGGCGCAGCGCGTCGAGGCGTTCGCGATCCGGCGCGTCGTGGACGCGGTAGAGGCTGGGCCGGCGCCGCGTCTCCAGTTCCTCGGCCGCCGCGACATTGGCGAGGATCATGAATTCCTCGATCAGCCGGTGGCTGTCCAGCCGCCGGCGCGGTTCGATGCCGACCGGCAGGCCCTTCGTGTCGAGCACGACGCGGTATTCGACAAGATCGAGCGCCAGCGCGCCGCGCGCGGCGCGGGCGCGGTCGAGCGCGGCGAAGGCGCCGTAAAGCGCGTCGAGCCGTGTTTTGGGGATCGGCAGCGTCGGTGCGCCGTCCTGCGCTGCCTGCACTTGCTCGTAGGTCAGCCGCGCTGCGGAGCGCATGATCGCGCGCTCGAAAGCGTGCCGCAGCTTCCTTCCGTCGCGGTCGATCCACAGATGCGCCGCGAGACAGGCGCGGTCTTCCTGCGGCTTCAGCGAGCACAACCCGTTCGACAGCGCCTCGGGCAGCATCGGCACGACGCGGTCGGGGAAGTAGACCGAGTTGCCGCGTTCGCGCGCCTCGCGGTCGAGCGCGCCGCCCGGCGCGACGTAATGCGCCACGTCCGCGATCGCGACGACGAGATGCCAGCCGCCGGGATTTCGCGCATCGGGGTCGGTCTCGGCCCATACCGCGTCGTCGAAATCGCGCGCGTCGGCGCCGTCGATGGTCACCAGATCCAGGTCGCGGAGATCGGCGCGACCGCTGGAATCGGCCGGCCCCGCCGCATCGGCCTCCGCCAGCACGGCGGTGGAGAAGACATGCGGAATTTCGAACTGCGCGATCGAAATGAGGCTGATTGCGCCGGGCGCGTCCGGCGAGCCTAGCCGCTCGAGGATTTTCACCCGCGGCGGGCCATAGCGTCGCGCCGGCAGCAGCTCCGCGGCGACCAGCTCTCCGTTCGTCGCGCCAGCGATCTGCGCCGGCTCGACAATGTACTCCACGCGGTTGCGGCGATCGGCGGGCAGCACGCGCCCGCCGTCATGGGTGCGGCGAAAGACGCCGACGACGGGGCCTGAAGGCTCGCCGCTTAGGGATTTGCCGGACGGCTCGATGAGGCGCGTCTCGCTTTGCCGGAGTTTGCTTTCGCGCGACCGGCGGGTTTCCGCGCCGGCTTCCTGGCGGCGCGGCGCACGCCGTTGGCGGCGGCAGCAGGAGCGGCCGTGGCCGGGCGCGGCTTGCGGGCGGTCTTCCCCTTCGCCTTTTGCGCTGCCAGCAGGGGTAGCGCCTCGGCGAGGGTGAACCGGTCGGGATCGGCCGCTTTGGGCAGCGACGCGATCAGCCCCTCATGGCTCACGTAAGGCCCGTAGCGGCCGCGATAAAGCCCGACGATGCCGCCCTCGGGATGTTCGCCCAGCTCGCGCAGCAATTGCGGACCGCGGCGTCCGCCGGCTTTGTTTTGCGCTTCGGCGAGCACCGTCACGGCGCGGTTGAGGCCGATATTGAGCACGTCGTCGTCGGCACCGAGCGAGGCGAAGGTGTTGCCGAGCTTGAGATACGCGCCGAACCGCCCGATGCCGGCGATGATCGGCTCGCCGGTATCGGGATGCCGGCCCACCTCGCGCGGCAAGGCGAGCAGCTTGATGGCGATGTCGAGCGTCACGCTGCCCGGCTCCATGCCGCGCGGCAGCGCGACCCGCTTCGGCTTGTCTCCGTTCTCGCCCGCGCCGAGCTGGATGTAATGGCCGTAGGGGCCTTTCCTCAGCGACACCGGCAGCCCGCTTGCCGGGTCGGTCCCCAGCTCGGTGTCGGGCGCCGCCGGCGCCTTGGCGTCGCTCTCGTTCTCGATCCCGAGCGCCCGGGTATAGCGGCAATTCGGATAGTTCGAGCAGCCGATAAACGCGCCGAAACGACCGAGCTTTAGCGACAGCTTGCCGTCGCCGCAGACCGGGCAGCGCCGCACGTCGCGCCCCGAACCGTCGTCGGGAAAAAAATGTCGCCCCAGCCCCTCATCGAGCGCCTTCAGCACGTCGCCGATCTTGAGGTCCTTGGTGCCGTCGATCGCGTGGGAAAAATCCTGCCAAAACCTGCGCAGCACCTCTTTCCAGTCGATCCGCCCGCCGGAAATGTCGTCGAGCTGGTTTTCGAGATCGGCGGTGAAATTGTACTCGACATAGCGCTCGAAAAAGCTGGTGAGGAACGCGGTCACCAGCCGTCCGCGGTCTTCCGGCACGAAGCGCCGCTTGTCGAGCCGCACATAATTGCGATCTTGCAGAACTTGAAGAATCGAGGCGTAGGTCGATGGTCTGCCGATGCCCAGCTCTTCCAGTTTCTTGACGAGGCTGGCCTCGCTGTAGCGCGGCGGCGGCTGGGTGAAATGCTGGCTCGGGCTGACCGCGCCGCGCGCCAAGCGCTCTTTCTCGCGCATCGATGGCAGGCGGCGGTTTTCCTCGTCCTCGGCCGCGTCGTCCTGGTCTTCCTGATAGAGCTTGAGGAAGCCGTCGAACAGCGTCGTCGTGCCGGTCGCGTGCAGCCCGATGCGGCCGGAAGGATCGGCGATATCGATGCCGACCTGATCGAGCAGCGCCGATTCCATCTGGCTCGCGACGGTGCGCTTCCAAATCAGCTCGTAGAGCCGGCGGTGATCGCTGTCGAGATGGCGCGCGACATCGCCGGGCTTACGGGTCAGGTCGGTCGGGCGGATCGCCTCGTGCGCCTCCTGCGCGTTCTTTGCCGGGCTGCGGTAGACGCGCGGGCTGTTGGGTAGGTATCGCTCGCCGAACTCCTGCGCGATCAGGCTGCGCGCGGCGGCGATCGCCTCGCCCGCGATCGCGACCCCGTCGGTGCGCATGTAGGTGATGAGGCCCACCGTATCGCCGTCGAGATCGACCCCCTCGTAGAGCCGCTGCGCGAGGCGCATCGTCCGGCTCGCGCCGAAGCCGAGCTTGCGTGAGGCTTCCTGCTGCAAGGTCGAGGTGGTGAAAGGCGGGAATGGGTTGCGCCGGGTCTGCCGGCGCTCGATCGAGGTGACCGAGAAGCCGGGCGCGGCGAGGATGGCGTCGGCCGCCGCACGTGCCTTTTGCTCGCTGTCGAGGTCGTAGCGGTCGAGCCGTTTGCCGTCGAGCCGGGTCAGCCGCGCGGTAAATTTCTCGCCCGCCTCGGTCGTGAACTCAACCTCGACCGTCCAGTATTCGCGCGCCTTGAATGCTTCGATCTCGGCTTCGCGCTCGCAGATAAGGCGCAGCGCGACCGATTGCACTCGTCCTGCCGAGCGGCTGCCGGGCAGCTTGCGCCACAGCACCGGCGAGAGCGTGAACCCGACCAGGTAATCGAGCGCGCGTCGCGCCAGATAGGCATCGACCAGCTCGATATCGATATCGCGCGGCTTGGTGAAAGCATCGAGAACCGCGTTGCGCGTCACTTCGTTGAACACGACGCGCTTGACGTCGACACCCTTCAGCGCGCGGCGGTTCTTCAGCACCTCGTTGACATGCCACGAGATCGCCTCGCCTTCGCGGTCGGGGTCGGTGGCGAGATAAAGCCGATCGGCGCCGCGCACCGCCTCGGCCATCGCGCGGACATGCTTTTCGGACTTGCCGTCCACCTCCCACGACATCGCGAAATCGGCGTCGGGGAGCACCGAGCCGTCCTTCGCCGGCAGATCGCGCACATGGCCGTAGCTCGCCACGACCTTGTAGTCGCGCCCGAGATATTTATTGATGGTCTTCGCTTTGGCCGGCGATTCGACGATGACGACGTTCATGGACCCGATCGTGTGGCGAGGCCGAGGCCCCGGTCAGCGGCGCGATACCAGATTGCCGGGATGACGCTCGATGCGCCCCGCGAGTTCCAGTTCGAGCAACAAGGTCGCGACCGCGGCGGCTGACAATTGGCATTGGCGCACCAGTTCGTCAACCGCGACGGGCGTCGGCGACAGCTTTTCGAGGATCATGTCGAGCCCGGCCTCGCCGTCGATCGTGGCCGGCGCCGGGCCGGGCAGGGGTGCCGACAGGGGCAGGTCGCGCTGGGTTGCGGCCCGTCTTGGGGGCATCGGCAACAGGGGCGCGCCGTGCAGCAGCGGCCCCAATTGCGTAGTGATGTCCGTCGCGGTCTCGGTCAGCGTCGCGCCGTTGCGCAGCAGGTCGTTGCAGCCGCGGCTGCGCGGATCGAGCGGCGAGCCGGGCACCGCGAACACTTCACGCCCTTGCTCCAGCGCGAAGCGAGCGGTGATCAGCGAGCCCGATTTCGCCGCCGCCTCGACCACCACGACCCCCAGCGACAGGCCCGAGATGATACGGTTGCGGCGCGGGAAGTGGCGCGCCTGCGGCTCGATGCCGAGCGGCAATTCCGCGACGATGGCGCCGTCGCGCGCCAGCGCGTCGTAGAGCCCGCGATTTTCCGGCGGGTAGACGACATCGACGCCGCCGGCGACAACCGCGATCGAGCCGGTCGCCAGCGCGCCGCCATGCGCCGCCGCATCGATGCCGCGCGCCATGCCCGAAGCGACAACCACGCCGGCCTCGCCGAGCCCGGCCGCCAGGTCGTGCGCGAGCCGCCGGCCATTGGCCGAGGCGTTGCGCGCGCCCACGATCGCGACGATAGGCGCGGCAATCAACTCGCCGCGTCCGAGCAGCGTCAACACCGGCGGCGCGTCCTCGATAGTGGCGAGCGCCTCGGGATAGCCAGGCTCGCCCCAGCAGATTAGCCGCGCGCCGAGGCGGGCGAGGGCGGTCATCTCCTTTTCCGCCGCGCCGCGGCTGTAGACGGCGAGGTCGCGGCGCCCGAGCCGCGGCACCGCGTCGAGCGCCGCCTTGGCCGAGCCGAATCGCCGCAGCAGCGCATAGAAGGTGACCGGGCCGATGCTCTCGGTGCGGCAGAGGCGCAGCCAGTCCAGCCGCTCCTCGGGGTCGAGCTCGCGCGCGGCCAGGGCTCGCCCTCAGCTCTTGGTGAAGGAAATCCGGCTTTCCGTGCCGGCGAGCAGGCGGCGGATGTTCTCGTGATGCTTGGCGATCACGGCGATCGCGATCGCGGCGATGAGCACGGCCCGCTCGCCATCGACGACGAACCCGGAATACGCCGCGGCCGACACCGCGCCGACGAGCGCGGCCAGCGACGAGTAGCGGAAGAGGATCGCCGTCGCGAGCCAGATCAGCGCCGCGACCAGCGCCACCGGCCAAGCGACGATCGCGAGTACGCCGAGCGCGGTCGCCACGCCCTTGCCGCCGCGAAACCCGATCCACACCGGGAACATATGGCCGATGATGACCGCCGCGGCCGCCGCCAGCATCGCATGCTCGCCCCAACTCGCACCGATCACCGCCGCCACGGCGCCCTTGCCCACGTCAAACAACAGTGTCAGCGCCGCCAGCGCCTTGTTGCCGGTGCGCAGCACATTGGTCGCGCCGATGCTGCCGGAGCCGATCTTCCTGACATCGCCGAACCCGGCGAGGCGAGTGAGGATCACCCCGAACGGGATCGAACCCAAGAGATAGCCGATGACGATGGCGGCGCCGATACCGAGGGTCATGCCGCCTCCCGCTCGAAGATGGTGCGGCCGTCGACCACGGTCAGCTCGACGCGGCCCTGCGCCGGGCGACCGTCGAACGGCGCGTTCTTCGATTTGGAGCGCAGCCGGTCGGTATCGATGCGGTACTTCGCTTGCGGATCGAAGACGACGAAATCCGCCGGCGTCCCGGCCGCCAGCCGCCCGACCGTGAGCCCGAGGATACGCGCCGGCGCCACGGTCAGCCGGCGCAGCACGTCGATGAGGCTCATATGCCGGTTGTGCCACAGCTCCAGCGACAGCGGCAGCAGCGTCTCCAGCCCGACGATGCCGCAGCTCGCCGAGGAAAACGGCAGGCGCTTCGAATCCTGGTCCCACGGGGCGTGGTCGCTAGCGATCGCGTCGATCGTGCCGTCGGCGAGGCCGGCGACGACCGCCTGGCGGTCGCTCTCGCCGCGCAGCGGCGGCGAGAGCTTGGCGAAGGTGCGGTAGTCGCCGATCGCAGTTTCGTTCAGCGCGAAATAAGGCGGCGCGGTGTCGCAGGTGACGGGCAGCCCGCGCTCCCTGGCATGGCGCAGCGCGGCGACCGCCGCCTCGGTCGATATATGCGCGGCGTGATAGCGCGCACCGGTGACCTCGACGAGCCGCAGGTCGCGCTCGATCATGATGATCTCGGCCGCCGGCGGGATCGCGGCAAG
>JASHUW010000282.1 GCA_030039815.1 Alphaproteobacteria bacterium | reverse complement strand
GCTGATCTCCGGCGACGAATTGGGCGAATGGCGCGACCAGGTGCTGGTGCCACACGACGTCCCGTGCTTTGTCACGGCCGAGGAGCAGATCGCTTGGGGCGGCATCAACAGCGCGTCGCGCTGGGATACCGACCTTGTCGCCGAGCGACGGCAGCGAGACATGCGCGGCAAGGGACTAGGCCTTGTTTGCCGGTTTGTCGCCGCACTAGGCAACCGGGGTGTGCCGATGCTGAGCGGTCAGCCGATCGCGCGCTTGGCGATTGACGACGGGCGAGTGGGCGGGGTTGTCATGGCTTCGGGTGAGTTCATCGAGGCACGCCGAGGCGTGATCCTGGCGACCGGTGGTTATGGCGCCGATCCGCAGATGAGCTGGGAGTTCGAGCAGTTGCCTGGGTTTGCGCACGAGGACGCGGGGCTCATCCCACAATCATTGACCGGTGATGGGCTCGTCTTGGGGGCCGAGATCGGCGGAATCGTGCACAAGGTCGAGAACAGTCTGCGGGTTATGCTGTCATACACGATACCGGCGGAGACAACGGGCGGCACGGCGACAAGCGTGCATGCCGGTATCGTCGAGTTGTGCAGCCCGCACACCCTTCTGGTCAACCGTTACGGACGGCGCTTTGCCGACGAGACGTTCTTTCAAGGAATTGTACCGCAACTGCGGCTATTCGATCCGGAGCGCCATGAATACCGCAACCTTCCGGCCTATTTGATTTTCGACGCGCAGTACCTCGAAAGATACTCGTTCGCCAATCGTCCGGTCGGCAGCGCGGTCCCTCGAACGGTGGCGCGCGCCGACACGGTCTTGGAACTCGCGGAGATGCTGGGCATCGATGCCGATGGGCTGCAGCAAACAGTCAGCCGCTTCAACGATTTTGCCAAGAGCGGTGTTGACCAGGATTTTTACCGGGGCGAGCACCAATGGAAGCTTGCTTCCCGCCCAGGGCAGCGCGGCAACGCGAGTATTGGCACTCTCGAAGAGCCGCCCTTCTATGGCATCGAGCTTCACCCGGCCGGCGGCTCGTCGACCGGGCTCCTGACCGATGCGCACGCAAGAGTAATCCACCAGAGGCGGCATGCAATCCCCGGCCTCTATGCCTCGGGCAACGCCGCCGCGGCGACCGAACAGGGCATTGGTTACCAAGCGGGGTTGTCGCTGGCGGCAGCTATGACGTTCAGTTATCTCGCCGTCCGACATATGTTGAGGACGCCCAATTAGGGCGATAATGCGGACGCGCGGCACGCTGCAAAATCACCGATGTCGGTGCGTCGTCCTAACCCCGCACGAATGTCGGTGACGCGTCTAAAAGGAAGGCGAGGCCGCCAGCTCTTTGCGGCCCCGCTACCGCCTGAGATCGTCTCGGCGGCCCATCCCGTCCCGCCCCGATGATGTCCGCTATGGCGAGTTGCCGCCGGTCGTCCCTGTTCGCTCCTGTCTCCTTAACGATCCCACTCCGGTCGCTCAGCCTTGGCCGGCTCAACCGCTCAAATTGCCCCAATCCGGACATGCTCAACGAGAGTTGTGAGTCTGCTTGTTTGTCACGGCGACCTCTCCTGCTTATGCTCGGACGCGTAGCGGCGGAGCCGCTGCAACACCTCCACTCAACTCGCCCTTAGCCAACTGAAGGATGGGCCGATGATCTACGAAGTCCGCACCTACACGCTGCGCACCGGGACGGTGCCCGAATTCGAGGAACGCTATGAGAAGCGGCTGCCGGCGCGGCTCAAGCACTCAAAGCTCGGCGCGTTCTGGCACACTGATTTCGGCCCGCTGAATCAGGTGATCCACGTCTATCCCTACGACGACCTGGATCATCGCGCCAAGGTTCGCGCCGCACTGGCGACCGACCCCGAGCGCAATGCGCTCCCCGGCGGCCAGGACCTGATCGTCGCGCAAGAGTCCGAGATCATGATTCCGGCGCCGTTTATGCACCCGCTTGGCAGCCGTGATTACGGCACAGGCAATTTCTATGAGATGCGCATTTACACCTACCCGGCGGGTGCGCTACCGCAGGTCCTCGAGGCGTGGGCGAAGGCCATCCCGGCGCGTGAGGAGCTATCGCCGTTGGCGGCATGCTGGACGAGCGAACTGGGCGGTCTCAACAAGTTCGTTCACATCTGGCCCTACAAGAACTCCGTAGAACGCGACCGCATCCGCGCCGAGTCCCGTGCGCCCGGCCGGGTGTGGCCGCCGCAGAGCGGCGTGCGCCCGCTCCGCCAGGAAAACAAACTGTTGATCCCAGCTTCCTTCTCGCCGGTTCGCTAAACCGGAAAGAGGGCGCGGCGGCGCCCGGTCTCTCATCACGGCGTCCTCGTGCCAACAACGATCTTCTCATGGCGACTATTCGCGAAGTGCTGAAGCCTTGAGCAGCGTGATCTCTCCGATCGCGTCGCATCGGTGTGATTAAGAGGAGTTCGCAATGATCTGCGATGTGCATGCGCATTACACGCCGAAGAATTTCAGCGAGTTCATGGGCGACCGCTTTGCCTCGCCGACGCATCTGGCGGTGAAGCGCGGGCTGGCGCG
>JASHUW010000281.1 GCA_030039815.1 Alphaproteobacteria bacterium | reverse complement strand
CGATCGCGTTCGGCGCGCCGACCAAGGCGGGCACGGCCGCAGCGCATGGCTCGCCTCTCGGCCCGGAGGAGATCAAGGGCGCCAAGGAGCGGCTCGGCTGGGAATACCCGGCCTTTGTGGTGCCCGACGACGTCTACGCGTGGTGGCGCGAGGTCGGCGGGCGCGGCGCGGCGGCGCGGGGCGACTGGCAGGCGCGGCTCGACGCCCTCGACGCCATGAAGCGCGGCGAGTTCCAGCGGCGCTTCCGCGGCGAGCTGCCGAAAGAAGTCGACGCGGCGCTGGCCAAGGCTTGCGACGAATTCCGCGCCAAGAACGCCAAGATCGCGACGCGCGTCGCCTCGGGCGAGGTGCTCAACGCGCTGGTGCCCGCGCTGCCCGAGCTGGTCGGCGGCTCGGCCGACCTGACACCGTCCAACAACACCAAGGCCAAGGGCCAGGACGACGTAAAGCCGCCCACTTATGCCGGACGCTATATCCGCTACGGTGTGCGCGAGATGGGCATGGCGGCGGCGATGAACGGCATCGCCGCGCATGGCGGCCTCATCCCCTATGGCGGCACGTTCCTCACCTTCACCGACTACGCACGGCCGGCGATCCGCCTTTCGGCGATCATGGAGCTGGGGGTCATCTACGTGATGACCCATGATTCGATCGGCCTCGGCGAGGACGGCCCGACGCACCAGCCGGTCGAGCATCTGGCGGCGCTGCGTGCGATACCGCATCTCAACGTGTTCCGCCCGGCCGACCCGATCGAGACCGCCGAGTGCTGGCAGCTGGCGCTGGAAAACCGGCACACGCCGTCGATCCTGGCGCTGACCCGGCAGGGTGTGCCGCTGCTACGCACCGCACCCGATCACGGCGAGAACCGTTCGGCCAAGGGCGCCTACGTGCTAAGCGAGCCCGGCGGCACGCGGCATGTCACCTTGCTCGCCACCGGGTCGGAAGTCGGCATCGCGGTCACCGCGCAGCACCAGCTGGCGGCCGAGGGCATCCGCGCAGCGGTGGTGTCGATGCCATGCTGGGAGCTGTTCGAGCGCCAGGACGAGGCTTATCACATCGCCGTGCTCGGCAGCGCGCCGCGGATCGGGGTCGAGGCCGGAGTGCGCACCGGCTGGAACCGGTGGCTCGGGCGCAATGCGGCGTTCGTCGGGATGACCGGGTTCGGCGCCTCGGCGCCGGCGGAGGCGCTCTATCCGCATTTCCACATCACGCCCGAGTGGGTCGCCGAACTGGCACGCAGCCTGATCGCCAGCCCCGCCGCGGCGACGCCGGCCGGCAAGCCGGAACGCGACTAGCGCTTCGGCTGCCGTTCCGAATGCGCAGAGGCGGGCTGCGGCCTGGCCGGTTTCGCGGCAGGAGAAACTATTCTAAGCTTCCAGCCGAGGGCTTCCGAGGAGGGTAGAACATGGCGATCAGGGTTGCGATCAACGGGTTTGGCCGTATCGGCCGACTGGTCTTCCGCGCGGCCATGGAACACCCGAGCCGGGAAATCGAGGTCGTCGGCATCAACGACCTCGGCCCGGTCGAGACCAACGCACACCTGCTGCGCTACGACAGCGTGCACGGCCGCTACCCGCACGAGGTGACGACCGGCGAGAACTGGCTCGACGCCGGGCGCGGCAAGGTTCGCGTCACCGCCGAGCGCGACCCCGCCAAGCTGCCGTGGAAGGAGCTTGGGGTCGACATCGCGCTCGAATGCACCGGCATCTTCACCAAGCGCGATACAGCCGCGAAGCACCTCGAAGCCGGCGCCAAGAAGGTCATCATCTCCGCCCCGGCCGACGGTGCGGATATCACCGTGGTCATGGGCGTCAACCATGAAGAGCTCAAGGCGAGCCACCAGGTGATCTCGAACGGCTCGTGCACGACCAATTGCCTGGCGCCTGTCGCCTATGTGCTGCACAAGGGCATCGGCATCGAGCGCGGCTTTATGACGACGATCCACTCCTATACCGGCGACCAGAGCCTGCAGGACACGCTGCACCACGACCTGCGCCGGGCGCGGGCGGCCAATCTGTCGATGATCCCGACCTCGACCGGCGCGGCGCGCGCGATCGGTCTCGTCATGCCGGCGCTCAAGGGCAAGCTCGACGGCACCGCGATCCGCGTGCCGACGGCGAACGTGTCGCTGATCGACCTCACCTTCGACGCGGCGCGCGACACCGACGCCGCCGAGGTCAACGGGCTGATGGAAGACGCGGCGAAATCGAACCAGCTGCGCGGCATTCTCGGCATCAACAAGGCGCCGACCGTGTCGGTCGACTTCAACCACGATCCGCATAGCTCGACCTTCGACGTCACGCAGACGCAGGTGCTCGACAAGAAATTCGTGCGCGTGCTGAGCTGGTACGACAACGAATGGGGCTTCTCGAACCGCATGGTCGAGGTGGCCGCCCATTTCGGCGCGCTGCACTGAACAAAGCTAGCGCGGTCGTCGTCGTTCACTCGTTTACCCACGCGGTCGCCGCGCTGGAGGCGGCCGTCGCCGCAGATCGCGCCATCGTGCTGCTGAGCGCGCCTGGTGCCGGCATCTATGCCGGGCCGGGCTGGTGGCGAGCGCTGGCGGAGGCGGCGCGCGAAGCGGTACCGGGCGCAGCGTTCACGACGGTTCTCGATTGCGGCGACGATGCCGGCGCGGCGCAGGGCGCGATCCGGGCGGGGATCTCGGCGATCGTCTTTACCGGTCGAGGCGATGTCACCAAGCGGCTCGCGGCGATCGCCGAGCAAAGCGGAGCGCGGGTCTTGACCGCACGACCGGAGCCAGCGCTCGACCTCGTAAGCGTCTTCTTCAGCGATGCCGAAACACTGCGTCAAACCTGCCGCGATTACCTCGCCTCCCTGCCGGCGATTTGCTAGGCTCTGACGGATCTTCAAGAT
>JASHUW010000280.1 GCA_030039815.1 Alphaproteobacteria bacterium | reverse complement strand
TTAGTATATAAGTAACTTGTACGAAGGTGTCAATGGACGAAGAACACCGCAAGGAGCTGATTTCCTCGCTCAACACGGCGATGCGCGAGGCCAGCGGCTGCGGCGTCATGTACAGCCAGGCTGTTGCGCGGCGCCTTGGGATCAACAGCACCGATCTCGAATGCCTGGACCGCATCGTGCTCCACGGTCCGCTGACGGCTGGCGCGCTCGCCGAGGCAACGGGGCTCACCACGGGGGCGATAACCGGGGTGATCGACCGGTTGGAACGAGCGGGTTTCGCCCGGCGGGAACGCGATCCTGAAGATCGACGCAAGGTCTCGGTTTGCGCCAATCCCGTAGTATTCGAGCGAATCGCGCCGCTTTTCGAGCCGATGCAACGAGCCGCGCTGGCGGCGGTGGCGCCCTATTCAGATGAGGAATTGGCGCTGTTTCTTGATTTTTTAAAACGCGCCCGGGAGGCCTCACTTGGTGCCATGGCCGAGCTCCGCGACGTCGTCCCAAAGACGGCCCGAAGGCCGCGTAGCCGAGGCCGACGATGAGCCTGGCATCGTTTCGGCATGGTCCCGCAAACCGACCGCTAACCGCGCACTTGGCCTGTTGAGGGGCGTTCCAGCGGAAGTCCCTCACGGACCCGATAACAGCCATTGGGTCCGAGGAGGAACAATTGCCCTTCGTGCCCATTCCGGCCGTTGCCAATCGCGCACCGTGTAGGGGTGGAGTTTCGGCAGACCGGCGAGATCATAAAATAGAGCGTTCTCATAAGTTAATCCAAATTGCTTGGTTTTATTAATTTTAATCATACGCGCGACAAGTCGAATACCTAGATTGAAATGGCGAGCTTCCTCGGCGCATAGTCGCGGCAGCAAGCCAATCGCATAACCCGCTAAAGCGGGAATGTTGAACAGGGAGGAACGGATGGAGAAGCTGACCAGACGGTCACTGTTGCGTGCCTCGGCGGGGCTTGCGGCGGCCAGCGCGATCGTTCGTCCCTATATCGCCAATGCCGCGGCCACCACCGCAACGGTCTGGTGGGTGCAGGGTTTCGCGCACGAAGAAGACATTGCCTTCCAGCAGATGGTCGCGGAATACGAGAAGGCGAGCGGCAACACGATCGACTACAGCATCGTGCCGTTCGCCGCGATGCGCGAGAAAGAGGTCGCCGCGGTGACGAGCGGGCTGGTGCCCGACATCATCGATCTCGGCGACTATTTCTTTGGCGTTCTGAGCGCCTGGAAGGACCAGCTCGTCGATTTGACCGACGTCATCGAGACGCAGAAAGCGCTGTTCATGCCGACAGCGCTGCAGACCGGCTACGCGTACAACAGCGTCACGAAGAAACGCGGCTATTACATGATCCCGAACCGCATGACGGTGAACCCGTTCCACGTCTGGAAGTCTTTGCTTGATAAGGCCGGTTACAAGCAGTCGGACATTCCGAAGACGTGGGACGCTTTTTTCGGTTTTTTCCCGCCGGTTGCGGAGAAATTACGGGCGCAGGGCATGCGCAACGTCTATGCCTATTCGGTTATGATCAGCGCGGTCGGGTTCGATGCCATCGTCGCCATCGACCACTTTATGATCGCCTATGGCGGCAAGGACTTGTTCACTCCCGACGGCAAACTGCATACCGACGACCCCAAAGTCCGCGACGCCGCGGTCAAAATGGTCACGAAGCTGGCAGCCGCTTTCAAGAGCGGGTTTATGCCCTCGGCGATACAGAACTGGAACGACAACGACGACAACAACGCCTTTCACTCCAAGTTGCTCGTCATGGATTTCGACGGCACGATCTCGACCGAGGTCGCGCTGTGGAAGGAAAAGGAACAGTACAATGACATCCTCACCTTGGGCCTGCCGCTCGACAATGACGGCAAGCCGGTGACCAGCGTCATGGGTACGCAGGCGCTGGTGGTCCCGAAGGGCGCCCCCAACCTCACCGTCGCCAAGGACTTTCTCAAATATTCGATCCAGCCAACGGTGCTCGCCGCCCTTCTGAAGGCCGGGCTCGGCCGACGGCTGCCGCCGATGAAGTCGATTGTCGAGAACGACACGGCATACTGGCGCGACCCCAATAATGAGCCGCTCGCCGCCTATACCCGGCAGGGTATGGATGGCCCCACGATCGCGCCCTACGAGGTATTCAATCCGGCACGGGCGCAGGTGTCGACCGAGCATGTGTTCCCGCTCGCGATCCTCAATGTGATCAACAAAGGGGTCACCCCGGAAGCCGCGGTCGACACGGCATTCAAGCGCAGCGAGGCCATTTTCGCCGAATACCCGATCCAACAAAGCTGACGTCCATAGCCGACGCGGCGGTTTCGAAGCGCTGGCGTCGTGGTGGTTCTGACAGCCCGGCCGGATGGCGGACGATGCTACAACTTATAAGAGTATTATGGCTGTAAATCTGCTGTTTTTGTCAGCCAGCATTCTTCACGCGGTACAAGACAAAGTCGTAATGACAGGGCCAGCGCTCAGGCCTTGATCTCGATCGGGCTGCCGATGGCGAGGCCGAGCGCCGCGTCGGCGCGGCCGCTGTTGACCGCGATCTCGGCGAGCCCGTTGGAGTTCGTGTACCAGAACGCCTCGCCCGGCGGCACGGCGGAGAAGGTCGCCGCCGGTGCGATTGTCCGCCCGCCGGCGATGAGCCGCGCGGCTTGCGACAGTAGCGCGCCGCGCAACCCGGTCATCGCATTGCCGTAATGGTCGATATAGACGATCTCGGCGAGGTCGTCCGGCCAGGCGCGGCTGGCGGATTCGTCGGCCGCGGGTTTCGCCAGGGCGGCGATCTGGTGGCCGGTGGCGAGCCGCGCCGCCACCGGGGCGAACAGGTCGCGACCGTGAAAGCTCGCCGACAGCCGCTCCGGCCGCCGGGTGATCTCCCACAGCCGCGCCCCGGCCGCGCGCCGCAGCACGAGGTCGAAAAGCCCGTTGTCGGGGCCGACATAGAGGCGGCCGTCGGCCTCGGCGACGACCGCGCGGCGCGCGCCGCCGACGCCGGGGTCGACGACGCAGAGCAGCACCGTGCCGGCGGGGAACCACGCGGCATAAGCGGCCAGGAGATAGGCCGACGGCTTCGGTCGGGCGCTCGGCGCGTCGGCGAACAGCGAGACGACCGGCACGTCCGGCGCATCGCGGTGCAGCACCGCCATCACCTGGCCGGTATACGGTCCCGCGAGGCCGAAATCGGTGAACAGCGCGATCATTCGCCGACTATGTCGCCGCCGACGGTGGCGGCGCAAGCGAGTGAGAGCTTAAAGACTTCATCGAACTCGACTATTCGTCACACAATGCTCGATTCGTTCTTATTGCCTTGTTCTAGCATCGATTGCAGGAACCGACAGCGTTCGAGAGTGAAGGCCTGGTCTACTGCAGGTCGTAATTGGCAACGTGGCGCGCCGCGTTCTTGCAAATATTGCCGCGTTTTGTATGGTCGCGCGGTGGCTTGGGGATTTCGGGGGAATCATGAAGCGGTTTGTGGGAGCGGCCCTGGCCGCGTCGATCATGCTGTCGGCGGGCGCGGCCGGCGCGGCCGACGGGTGCTACACCGCGCCGGCGCTCGAGGCCGAGCAGGGGATGCGGTTCCTGATCGACCTGATGGTCGCGAGCACCGCCTGCCGCGATCAGACCTATGGCCTGTTCCAGCAGCGCAACAAGGAGACGGTCCTCGCCTACCAGAAGACGCTGATCGCGCATTTCCACGGCAATGCCGCCTATGACCGCTGGGACACCGCGCTCGCCAACGACGCGGCGATGCGCGACGCCGGCAAGTCGGGGCCGCAGGCGTGCCAGGAACAGGCCGACCTGCTGAAGAAAGCCGCGACGATGGACAATGCCGGGTTCCGCGCCTACGCGGCAAGCTTGGCGGCGACCGCGGAATCGACCGGCCATTACAAGAAATGCGGCCGCTGACGCGTTGATCTTGCGAGGCGAACCGCGCCGACCAGACCCAACGCCGACAGCAGCGTCATGAACAGATAGGCGCGCCCGCCGTACTGCGCGT
>JASHUW010000279.1 GCA_030039815.1 Alphaproteobacteria bacterium | reverse complement strand
AATCGGTCGAGCGCGTGCTCGCCCAGGCGAAAGCCTGGATCGACGAACATCTGCCGATCTAGCCTGCTCCGGCCTATAGTCGCGGCGGCAAGACGAAAGGAACCGCCATGCAGCCGCAAGCCGCCGCGTTGAAAGCGCTTCTCGACGAGCCTCGGCTCCAGGTCATGCCGGGCTGCGGCGACGGCCTCGGCGCACATCTGATCGCCGAGGCCGGGTTCAAGACCGGCTTCGTCTCCGGCTCCAGCATCTCGGCGATGCGCCTGGCGATGCCCGACCAGGACATGGTCACGTTCGCCGAGATGGCCGACGCGGTCGAGACCTGCATCGCCGCCGCGCCGGGCGTGTTGTGGCTTGCCGACGGCGATACCGGCCACGGCAATGCGCTCGCCGTGCAGAAGACGATCCGCGCCTATGCCAGGCGCGGCGCGGCGGCGGTGCTGATCGAGGACAAGATTTGGCCGCGCCCGCTCGGTCATGGCGGCGCCAAGCTCGTCGTCGAGCGCGATGCCGCGGTGCTGCGCTGCCGCGCCGCGGTCGAGGCCTGTCGCGAAGCGGGCATCCTCCTCCTCGCCCGCACCGACGCGCGCACCTCGCGCGGCTTCGACGAGGCGCTGGCGCGGATCACGGCGTTTACCGCCGAGGGCGCCGACATCCTCTTTCTCGATTCGCCGCAAACCGAGGCCGAGATGCGCGCCGGGATCGATGCCGCCGGCGGCAAGCCATCCCTCGCGGTGACTTCACCGGCCGGCCGGCACTTTATGCCGGGCGACGCCGAGTTGGAACGGATCGGGATTAAGATCGTCGTCTACCCCCAGGACATCCTCGCCGCGAGCGTCCATGCGGTGCGCGCCGCGCTCGCCGGCTTGAAGGGCGGCGCGAAGCCGCCGATGGCCACGCCGGCCGAGCTGGCGACCGCGATCCGCATGGCCGATTACGTCGCCCGCGACAGCCGCTGGCCCGACCCCAAATAGCCGCAGGTCCGCCGTTGCGGCCTTCGCGGCTCTCGCCGGGCCAAGCCCGGCGATCGTACCTCAGGATGAGGAGGGTAGATGGCACTCCAGGACCTCCCTCATCCTGAGGTGCCCTGCGTAGCAGGGCCTCGAAGGACGCGAGATGTCGATCCTGGCGATGTTCGCTAAGATCATCTGATGGCCCCCATTTCGATCCTCGATCTGTCGCCGATCGTCGAAGGCGGCGATGCCGGTCAGGCGCTGCGCAACTCGCTCGACCTTGCGCGCCACGTCGAGGCGCTCGGCTATCACCGCTACTGGATGGCGGAGCACCACAATCTGCCGGGCATCGCCTGCGCCGCGACCGCGGTGGCGCTGGCGCATATCGCCGCCGGCACCAAAAGCATCACGATCGGCGCCGGCGGGATCATGCTGCCCAACCACGCGCCGCTCATGGTCGCCGAGCAGTTCGGCACCTTGGCGGCGCTGCATCCCGGCCGGGTCGAGCTGGGGCTCGGCCGGGCGCCGGGCTCGGACCAGCTCACCTTGCGCGCGATGCGCCGCAATCTCCTCGCCGGCCCGGAGCAGTTCCCGCAAGACGTGGTCGAGCTGATGAACTATTTCCGCGCCGCCGAGCCGGGGCAGCGGCTGCACGCTGTACCCGGCGAGGGCCTCAACGTGCCGATCTGGATCTTGGGGTCGAGCCTCTTCGGCGCGCAGCTCGCGGCGATCCTGGGGTTGCCTTTCGCGTTCGCCTCGCATTTCGCGCCGGCGGCGATGATGGAGGCGATCAAAATCTACCGCGAGCGCTTCGACCCGTCCGAGACCTTCGCCCAGCCGTACGTGATGCTCGGCGTTACCTGCGTCGCCGCCGAAACCGACGACGAAGCCCGGTTTCTGTTTTCGTCGCTGCAGCAATCGACGCTCAACAACCGCACCGGCACGCCGAGCCGCGTGCCGCCGCCGGTCGTCGATTTCGCGGCCTCGCTCGACCCCTATCAGCGCGCGGTGATCGACGACGCGCTCGGCGCTGCGGTGGTCGGCGGTCCCGAGACCGTGCGCCGCGGCCTCGAGGATTTTGTCGCCCGCACCGGCGCCGACGAGCTGATGGTCACCGCCAACATCTACGACCACGAGAAGCGCAAGCGCTCGTTCGAGATCATCGCCGAGGTGGGCGGGGTGCGGCCGGTCTAGGACGGCGCCCGCGCGCCCTTCCACCGGAAGAGCAGCGCCGAGCCGCCCCAGGCCAGCGCGAAGATCGCGATCACCGCAAAGCCGAAGCTGCTCATATTGTCGTTGAGGCTGGCGATGGCCGACCAGAACCGCCCGCTCGGCGCGACCCGGTCGGCGATAAGCCCGAGCGCCTCGACCCCGCCGATTAACAGCGCCACCGCCACCGACGCGCCGGTGATCGCCAGATTGTACCAGAGCTTGCGCAGCGGCTCGACAAACGCCCAGCCATAGGCGCCGACCATCAGCACGCTGTCGCTGGTGTCGATGAACGCCATGCCAGCGGTGAACAGCGCCGGGAACACCATCGTCTGCCACGGTGACAAGCCTTGCGCCGATTGCGTCGCGGCGATGCCGAGGAGGCCGATTTCGGTCGCCGTATCGAAGCCAAGCCCGAACAGAAAGCCCACCGGGTAGAGGTGCCAGCTCCGCCGCACCATGCGGAACAGCGGCCGGAACAGCCGGGTCAGCAGCCCGCGACCCGCCAGCATCTCGTCGAGCGCCGCGGCGTCGAGCGCGCCGCGGGCGGAAACGCGGCGGAAGCTGCGCCACACCTCGCGGAAGATCGCCAGGTTGACGAGCGCGATCACCAGCAGGAACGCGGCGGAAATCGCGGTGCCGACCGTGCCGCCGATCAGCTTCAGCGAATCGAGCCAGGGATGCAGCAAGCCCGCGCCGGCGGCGATCGCCGCCGCGGCCAGCGCCACCACGGTCGAATGCCCGAGCGAAAAAAAGAAGCCCACCGACAGCGCCGGTTTCCCGTCCCGCATCAGCTTGCGCACGGTATTGTCGATCGCTGCGATGTGGTCGGCATCGACCGCATGGCGCAGGCCAAACACCCAGGCGAGAAACGCCGTGCCGAGCAGCGCCGGCCGGTCGGCGAACAATGTCCACGCCCAGGTCCAGGCGGCGATATTGGCAAGGCCGAGCGCCGCATAGAGACCGCAAAGCGGCCCGACGCGGCGGCTCGGCGGGGCGGCGGCACGAGCAGATGGACCCAACATGCGCGAAAGCATAACGCGATCCGCGCGCGGCAGCCGCTTCGAAATGCCCGGTGCGCGCAGCGGCCGCAAAAATCCGGCTCGCCGAACGGGCCCCCTCTGATGCATCTCGACTGCTGACCACCGGCTACGCGCCGCAACAGGAACTGATCGACGACACGCTGTCGGTGCGGCGCAAACCCTATCGCCTGGCGACGCTGTCGACGACGAGGGATTTGCGCTGCTCTTGGGTCAGCCTTTTCGGTCTGCCGGGAGCGGTCTGGGGGATCGCGGTCTGCATGAGACCGTAAAGGGTTTCAGGTCGAGCAAGGTCACCCGCCGGCATCGCGCAGGCTTTCGCCGTTCAGCTCCGCTCCGGCCAGTACGATGTAGGCGCTGACATAAAGCCATACCAGCAGGATCGCGACGGCCCCGAGCGAGCCGTAGGTTCGATCGTAGGAACCGAAATGCGCTGCATAGAACGAAAAGGCGGCGGACCCCGCGAGCCATAGCAGGCTGGCCGAAATCGTGCCGGGCTGCAGGAAGTCCCACGCGGGCCGTTTCCGGTTCGGCGCGAGGCGATAGAGCGTGCTGAGGCCGAGAAACGCCAGCACGGCCAGCAGCGGAAAGCGCATCAACGGCAGGATTTCCTGCCACATCGGCGGCAGCGGGAGGCGGTTCACCGCCGCCGGGACGCCGGCGATCAGTACCAGCGCAACCAGCAGGAAAATCACGCCGCCGACCGTCAGGGCGATTGAAAGCCCGTAGAAATGCAGCATTCCGCGCTCTTCCTCGCCCTCATAGGCGACGGTCAACGCGTTCATCATCGCGCTGGTCCCGCTTGTCGCGCTCCATACCGCGATCAGCACGCTGACGATGAGGCCAATACCGAGCCGCTCCGAGGGCGCGCTGACCAGCACGTTGAGCTGGTCGGAGAGCAGTTTGAGCGCTTCGGTCGGCAGCACGCCGGTCAGCGCGTTGACATGACGTGCGATGGTCAGCGGGTCCGCGACGAGCCCATAGGTGAGCACCAGCGCGGACATGCCGGGAAAGATCGAGAGCATCGCATAGTACGCGATGCCCGCCGCCATGATCGAAATGTTGTGCCGCGCGAGCGCCCGCCACACGCGTGCCAAGCGTTCACCCCAGCTGCGGCGGCGCGACATGCGGGGTTGCGCCTTACCGGCGCGGGCCGGCACGGTGAGGCGCAACGCCGTATCGGACATGCGACAGTAACGCTCCCGGCATGGCGGGCGTTCCGCCGCGGCGGGTAGGCGGAACGAATCGATTTGGCCAGCGTTGCTTGACGTTGATCAACCCGACCGCGAAAGCGCGTCGTGCGTCACATGCGAAGCCGACGAAGGAGACGGTCAATGTTCAAGCCTGCACGTATACTCGGCGCCGCCGCTGTCATTGGGCTTCTGGCCCCTGGCCCGGCCCACGCCCAGATGGCGTTTCATTATAACGGCCCGGTCGAGACGCCGGAACAGAACGTCATCCAGAGCGCGCATTACGACTGGCTGCTGGAGCACAACCCCGGGTTCCGCGCCTATCGCGAGCGCAAGGAATGCGGACCGATCCGGTTCGATGAAGGGCTGCGCACGGACTGCTTCCAGTCGTTCGACCAGTACGAGCCGGTCGCCGTCCGCTAGACGTCGCCGGTGTCCGAGAAGATGTGTGGGCGGTCTCGTGCCGCCCACATTTTTTGAGCAGCTCGGAACGCTGAAATTAACCATGCTCACGCAAGATCCGTCGCATTTTGCAACGCGAGCCGCGAGACCCCGGGCCCGGCGGCCACCGGCCGCACCAGCCAATCGGTCTTAACATACGGCATTTGAACGATAATTTTCTTTGAACACGGTTGCCATCCGGCCTGGCACGACAATTTCATTACCCAACATCGCAAGACGATCTTACGCGACCCGGTCCCCCGGTCGTCCGTCCTCCCCCAGACGGGCGACGCAGCGAGGCACGGCGGCCTTCCCCCAAGCCGCCGTGCCTCTGCTCTTTTCGGATGCTCTGCCCCGTCCGCGATCCGCCCTGGCGTTGTCGTCAGAACGCCCGGCTGCGCTGCGGGGCCTGCCTCGATGCCCGGCAGCACCCTGATCTAGGTGCGTGCACCCACCACCCGCGCGACGAATTCCGCCAGGTTGCCGCCCGGAAAGAGGTGGCCGGCGATCCCGGCCGCCTCGGCCGCCGCGATGTCGCGCGGCTGGTCGCCGACCAGGAAGCTCGTCGCCAAATCGACCGGCCAGCTACGCATCAGATCGAGGATCATGCCGGGCTTCGGCTTGCGACATCCGCAAGCCCGTCGGTATTCGGAAAGCGGCGCCTCGGGGTGGTGCGGGCAATAGCGGATGTCGTCGATCCGCGCTCCAGCCGTGGCAAGCTCGGCGCACATATGCGCGTGCAATGCGTCGACCTGCGCCTCGGTGAAAAAACCGCGCGCGACGCCCGACTGGTTGGTCACGACAAATACGAAAAACCCGGCGTCGTTAAGCGCCTTCATCGCCGCGCCGGCGCCCTCGATCAGGCGGAAATCCTCGGCCCGGCCGACAAAGCCGCGATCCTCGTTGATCACCCCGTCGCGGTCGAGGAACGCGGCCGGGTAAAGCTTTCTGGTCCGATCCGTCATCAGTGCAGGTCAATCGATAAACAACATTGCCGGCTGTTCGAGATAGCTCTTCACCTTGGCGATGAACGACGCCGCCTCCCAGCCGTCGACGATGCGATGATCGAACGACGACGACAGGTTCATCATCTTGCGCACGACAACTTGGCCGCCGGTGACAACCGGACGCTCCTCGATGCGGTTGACCCCGATGATCGCGACCTCCGGATGGTTGATGACCGGTGTCGCCGCGAGGCCGCCGAGCGCGCCGAGGCTGGTGATCGTGATCGTCGACCCGGTCAGCTCCTCCCGCTTCGCCTTTGCGGTGCGCGCCGCCTCGGCGAGCCGGCCGATTTCGGCCGCAGCCTGCCACAGATCGAGCCGCTCGGCGTGCCGCACCACCGGCACGGTCAGTCCCGCCGGGGTCTGCGTCGCAATGCCGATATGGACATCGCGGTACCGGTGAAGCACACCGGCATCGTCGTCGAAGCGCGCGTTGATCTGGGGATGCTCCGCGGCCGCCCTGACGATCGCTCGCACCAGGAACGGCAGCAAGGTCAGGCGGCCGCGCTCCTTTTGCGTCTCATTGAGACGTGCGCGCAGTTCCTCGAGTGCGGTGACATCGACCGCCTCGACATAGGCGAAATGCGGGATGCGCCGCCACGCCTCCTGCAGGTGCTCGGCGATCGCCCGGCGTAGCCCGACCAGCGGTACGTCCTCGATCTCGTCGCGTTGCG
>JASHUW010000278.1 GCA_030039815.1 Alphaproteobacteria bacterium | reverse complement strand
CAAAAGAGGATGCCGTCGCGCGATGGGGCGAACGATCCATTGTGTATGTGCCGGACAAGAGCAGCTGAGGTTCGGCACCGGAGCCTTCCGGCGATGACGGTTTCCCTAGGCGAACGAGGCGGACCGTAGGAGCAGGCAAGCCGCAAGCAGGAGATGAGGAGGTGGCCAAATGCTGGACGGAAGCACGCACCGGCCGCTGCGCGTCGCGCTGGTCAACATGCCGTTCTCGTCGGCGCGCTTTCCGTCGATTCAGATCGGGCTGCTTCAGAGCATTCTCGCGAAGCATGGCATACCGGCTACCGCGCATTATCTGAACCTGGAATACGGGGCGCGCATCGGTTGGAAAAAGTATGAGGCGCTTTCGGACAATACGCTGTGTTTCGCCGGGGATTGGCTGTTTTCGCGTGCGGCATTCCGCGAGCGCGCCCCGGACGGCAAGCCCTATCTCCAGCGTTTTGGGAAGCGGCTGAGCCGCAAAGGCGCGGAGTGGCTCTGGCATCAGCGCGAGGAAGACATTCCGGCCTTCCTCGAAGGATGTCTGACGTCGGTGCCGTGGCATCACTACGACGTGGTCGGCTTCAGCTCAGTCTTCGTCCAGAACTGCGCGGCGCTCGCCATGGCGAGGCTGCTCAAGGAACGTCATCCGCGCGTGATTACCGTTTTCGGCGGCGCCAACTTCGAAGACGAGATGGGCCTTGAGTACGTTCGCGCGCTGCCCTGGATTGACTACGGGGTCCTTGGCGAAGCAGACGAAACATTCCCCGCGCTGCTCGAGCGCCTGGCGGCCGGCGACAAGGTCGTCGCGATGCCCGGCATTGCCCATAAAAAGGGGGAGGAGGTTGACTTCGGCGGGCCGCCGCCGTTGGTGCGGGACCTCGATAATCTACCCATCCCAAATTACGATGATTTCTTTGCCGCCGGGGCCCGGCTCCGGATGCCGAGCACCATGGTCGCCAACGGAATTCAGCTACCGTACGAATCGGCCCGCGGCTGCTGGTGGGGCGAGAAGCACCACTGCACGTTCTGCGGGTTGAATGCGCTGGGCATGGGTTACCGGAGCAAATCGGCGCCGCGGATCCTGCACGAGATCGAGGAGCTCGCGCATCGGTATCGAACTCGCTACCTTGGCGCAGTCGACAATATCATGGACCACCAGCATATCGAGGAAGTCTTTGGCGTTCTGGCTGAGAAACATACGGATTATCAGTTTTTCTACGAGGTGAAGGCCAATTTAAGACGAGATCAGTTACAGATACTTGCGCAAGGCGGGATCAGACGGGTGCAGCCCGGCATCGAAAGCCTCAACACTCATATTCTCAAACTGATGAAAAAAGGCATATCGGCGATCAAAAACGTTCGATTTATGAAATGGGCTTCGCATTACGGCATAAAGGTATCTTGGAATATGTTGCTTGGCTTCCCTGGCGAGACCAGGGAAGACTACGAAAGCCAGGTCCAGCTGGTCAAAATGCTTCCACATCTCCAGCCGCCGATGGGAGCGTTTCGCATTTCGTTGGAGCGTTTCAGTCCCAACTACACGAAAGCCGCGGAAATGGGGTTCGACAATGTTCGGCCGTTCGAGGCTTACGCGTATATCTATCCGCAGGAGATCGACAAGAGGCGGATCGCCTATTTCTTCGAGTACGACACTCAGGCGACCTTGCCGGATTCCGCCTACGCCCCATTGCGGACGGAGATCGTTCGCTGGCAAAAGCGCTGGCGCGAAGGGGCCAAGCCGTACCTGACCTACGCCGTGGAGGGCGACCGGCTGACGATCTTCGACGGCCGGTCGCCGGACGCTGCGCAATTACATCACTTCGACTCGCATGCGGCGCGAATCTACGAATTCTGCGGTTCGACCGATCGCAGCGTCGCGAATATTGTTGCTCATCTGCAGCAATCATTGGCGGAGATTGACGGGGATACGGTGGCGGACGTCTTGAAGAGGTTCACCGCGCTCGGGCTGATGTTCGAGGAGGAGGGAAATTTCCTGAGCCTCGCGCTGCCGAAAAAGCCCAAATCCGCGAAGCCGGCATAACCCTGCCGCACAGGGCTCGCTAGGCTTTCAGCTTCGCCAGCAGCTCGGCTTCCCGTTCGGGGGCGAGGCCGGCGCGGAGTTTGGCCTGACGCCCGGCGGGCAAGGCGAGAAACCACGCTAGCGTATCGGCGGCGGTGAGTGGCAGGGGGCGAAAGGCAAGGCCCTCAGTAATGGCGCGGCTGATGTCGCGGCGGTGAAAGCCGAAGGTTCCGCCGTCGCCGGGCATCCACACCGGCATGTCGCGCCAAGCCGAGACCCGGTTCGCGTTCAAGAAGGATGTCGGCGCCCAGACGATCCCGGGATCGGCACGGATGCCCTGCGCGATCCCGGCCAGCATCTGGCGCATGGTGATCGGGGACGCCGGACCGCTGGCGTTGAATGTGCCGATGACCCGGCGCTCGGCGAGGCGGATGGTCCACTCGGCGAGGTCGCGGACATCGATGAACTGCACCGGGTCGCTTCCTTGGCCGGGCGCCAGCACATCGCCGCCGCGGGACAACCGCACCGGCCAATAGGTGAAGCGGTCGGTTTCATCGCCCGGCCCCACGATCAGGCCGGGGCGGATGATGGTGGTGGCGGCCTCACCATACCCCGTCCGCGCTTCCGCCTCGCACAGCGCCTTCAAGGGGCCATAGAGCTTTGAGAAGTTCGCGTTCAACGACCCGATTGTCTCGGCCATGGGATCGTCGCCCTTGTAGACCGCGAGCGGGGCGGTCTCGTCGGCGGGCTTGTCGTTGGCGGCATAGGCCGAGATCGTCGAGATGAAGATGTACTGCCCGATATGGCCCTTCAGCACGCGGGCAGCGTCACGCACCCAAGCGGGAAGCCTGGCAGGATTGTCGATGCAAGCGTCCCAATCGCGGCGCTCGAGCGCGTGCAAATCACCGTCGCGATCGCCGCGCAATTCCTCAACCGCGCCAGGCCAGGCCGCGTTCTGACGGCCGCGGTTGAAGACGGTGACGTGGTGTCCTCGGGCCAGCGCATAGCGGACTTGATGGCGCCCGATAAAGCCCGAGCCGCCGAGGATCAGCAAGCGCATCGGCTTCGATCGCCCATATCGGCGAGGAGCGGCACCACCAAGGCCGACGCGGTGGCGGCGAGCTGGGCAACGTCCTGGCTGGTGGCCATGGCGGGCCTCCCCGAGTGAAACGAGGTCGAGGCGGGACCGCACAAGGCCGATCGACTCTCGTTGCCGTAATAATGCCGAGTTCGAGCGCGGCTGGTAGGAGCGCGCTCGAAGAGAATAAACTCAGCTACCGGCTGATCCCACCGCGGACTGCCTCAGTCTCTTCCATGAGGCCGATATCGTTACTCGGTGCGCCGGTGAAATGCGCGGCTCTACGTAGATCGATTTGATTGGCCGCCAAGCCCACCTGCGCATGCATGGGCTCCGGGGCATCCTTGGGAAGGGCCCGATAGCATTCGTTGCGACTGCCCGGGTTGAACCGGTCGAAGCTCAGATCATAGGCGATGCAGGCTTTAAGCACCTGACGCTTGATAAAGTCGCTTGGATACGATGCTTCGAGCAGACGGAGCGCCTGGTGAGGTACCGCGCTGACGACACCGGTCAATCCCATCGCAGCAACAGCAATTACCGCGAGCTTCATCTTTTCCTCCCGCCA
>JASHUW010000020.1 GCA_030039815.1 Alphaproteobacteria bacterium | reverse complement strand
GTATCGAACGTCACCGGCGCGATCCTGCCGGTCGAGCGCATCGTCGAGCTGGCGCACGCGATGGGTGCAGTCGTGCTGGTTGACGGCTGTCAGGCGATCCCGCGCATGCCGGTCGATGTGCGGGCGCTCGGCTGCGACTTCTATGTCTTCTCGGGCCATAAAGCCTACGGTCCCTCGGGGATCGGCGTGCTGTGGGGCCGCTACGAGCTGCTGGCGGCGATGCCGCCGTGGCAGACCGGTGGCGGCATGATCACGCTGGTGACGCCGGACCATACCGAGTTCCAGGAGCCGCCGCACCGCTTCGAGGCCGGCACCCCGGATATCGCCGGCGCGGTAGGGCTCAAGCTTGCGCTGGACTTTATCGAGGGGCTGGGGCGCGAGGCGATCCGCGACCACGAGGACGAGCTGACCGGCTATGCGATCGACCGGCTGTCGCGCATTCCGGACCTCACCCTGGTTCCGGGCGGCCAGCGCCGGCTCAGCGTGCTGTCGTTCAATCTCGACGGGGTGCACTCCCATGATGTGGGCACCGTGCTCGACCAGTATGGCGTCGCGGTCCGCGTCGGGCATCACTGCGCGCAGCCGCTGATGGACAAGCTCGGCATCGCCGGGACGGTGCGCGCCTCGCTGGGCGTCTACAACGACAGGGACGATATCGACGCGCTGGCCGCCGCGGTCGAAGCGTGCCAGGAGATGTTTTCGCGATGACGCTGGATTTGCGCGAGCTCTACCAGGACATCATCCTCGACCACGGCCGCCACCCGCGCAATTTCCGGCCGATCGAGCACCCAACGCATACCGCCAAGGGCCACAACCCGCTCTGCGGCGACCGCGTCACCGTGTACCTGACGCTCGACGGCGACCGCATCGCCGATGTCAGCTTCGAGGGCCGCGGCTGCGCGATCTCGACCGCCTCGTCGTCGCTGATGACCGAAGTGCTGAAGGGCAAGACGCTGGCCGAGGCCGAGGCGCTATTCGCGCAGTTCCACGCCAAGGTCACTGGCGGCGAGGTGCACGACCTGCCTGAGGCGCTGGAAGAGGACGCGGAGCGGCTCGAACCGCTGACCGGGGTCAAGGCCTATCCGGCCCGCGTCAAATGCGCGACCTTGGCATGGCACGCTTTCGAGGCAGCGGTGAAGGGCGGTGGCGCCGAGCCGGTCAGGACGGAGTAGCAAGGTGGCGACCGATCACGAGCGCGATTATTTCGCCTTCGATCCCGGACCGAACCCGCCGCCGGATGACGGGCCGGCGGAAGAGGTCGTGCGGCCGGAGGGCGAGGACGATCTCGGACTGTTCGATCCGGTGCTCGACGCGCTGAAGACGGTGCGCGACCCGGAAATTCCGGTCGATCTGGTCAATCTCGGCCTCATCTACGAGCTGATGGTCAAGAAAGGCGGCATCGTCTTTGTCGAGATGACGCTGACCACGCCCTCCTGTCCGGTCGCGGCGAGCATGCCGGACGAGGTGAAGAAGGCGATCGGCGAGGTGCCGGGGGTCGAGGACGTGCGCGTCAAGCTGGTCTGGTCTCCGCCCTGGACGATGGATCGGATGAGCGAGGAAGCACGGCTCGAATTGGGCCTTATGTAGCCCTACCCTTCCGCGGCGTTGGCGAGCCCCCGGCGGTTCATTTCGAGACGGGCCTGGGCGACGCGGTTGATTTCGGCGCGAGCGTCCGGGTTCTCGGCCATGAACTGCTCAAAATCGGCTTTGCGCAACACCAAGAGGCGGCAGAACGTGAGCGCCACGACGTCGGCGCGGCGCGGTTGGTGCGTCAACAGCGCCATTTCGCCGAAAAACGAACCACTTCCGAGCTGGATGCGCTGATTGTCAAAGCGGACCTCGACCGCGCCCGAGGCAATAAAGTAGACCGCGTCCGCGCGCTCGCCTTGGCGCAGGATGCGCTCGTCCGGCACGGTGAAACGCGGCCGCAGCAGACGCAGGACGCGGGCAAGCTGGTTCTCGTCGAGTCCGGACAGGAGATCGAGCCGGCCGATCAGCCGGGCGGTATCGAGGCCGAGATCGAAACGCGGCCGCTCCTCGGCGCGGCGCGCATCGTCGACGCTGCGGCGCAAATCGTCGTAGATTTCGCGCGCGATCAGCCCTTCCTCGAACAGCGCCTGATAGCGGCCGATTTCGCGTCGCGAGGCGGACTGGCGCAGGAACGCCGTCTCCAGCGCCGCGGCATGATCGGGATAATGATTGCGCAGCGCTTCGAGCGCGGCCGCGGTCGCGTTGAGCCGCGCGGTGAGTATCTGGTGCGCCAGCCCGGCGACGCGCGCACCGAAGATCGGGTGCAATCGTCGGCCGGTGAAGCCGATCAGCTCGGTGATCAGGAGCCGCGTGAACAGCAGCGCCTCGAACCGCTCGCCCAGCCGGTCCGCGAGCAGGCGCGAGAGGCCAAAATGCTTGTAAAGGAAATACGCCGCCCGGAAGCCGAAGCGGAACGTCAGGGCCGACTTGGCGCCGAGCACATAGCCAAGCCGTCCCGCGCTGCGGGCGCCCTCGATCAGCGCGTCGGCGTTGCGCAGCAGCACCTGCACGGTCGCTGCCGGCGCGGTGCGCTGCGACCACGCCTCGAGCACCAGGGCGCGCTCTTGGTTGGCAAGCGCCAGCAGCGCGATGGAAAGCCGAGCGCGGGCGGTGAGCCCGACCTCGGCATCGTCGCGCGCGCCTGCCGCGCGTATCCATTCCTGATACGGCCCGATGGTCGCGCGTACCGCCTCGTCGCTCAGCGAATATTCCTTTGCAGTGTCGCGCACCGCCTCGCAGACTTCCTCGTAAGCCAGAGCCAGCACCTGGTCGCGCAGCATCCGGTCTCGCGGCGACAGCCGGTCGAGGCCGAGCAGCCGGATCACGGGGCGCAAGGTCGTGCCGCTGACCAGCAGCGTGAACAGCACCATGCCGGTGGCGAGCACCGCCACGAAGTGGTGGATCGGGGGGGCGAGCGCCCGGTTCTCGCTGACCGCCAGCGCGAGCGCCAAGGTCAACGCACCGCGCAGCCCGCCCCAGGCGATCGCCAGCTTGTAGGGCGTGCCGATCGGCTGCATCAGATTGAACCGGCTGAGCGGCGGCAGCAGCAGGAACAGCACGAACAGCCGCGCGGCGAATGCAGCGGCGATCAGCACGCCCATCAGCAGCAGATCGTGCCGGTCCATGTTGACCAGCAGCCGCGGCACCAGGATCGAAGCCAGCACGAACACCAGCGAGCGCGCCCAGAACGCGACCTGTTCCCAGAGATCGCCGAGAAAGGCCCAGTTGTAGGGTGAGATGCGCCCCCGCCCGAGCGCGCTGACGGTCAATCCCGCCACCAGG
>JASHUW010000277.1 GCA_030039815.1 Alphaproteobacteria bacterium | reverse complement strand
TTTTCGCCTCGTGATCCGGCCGCTTATCTGTGCTGTTGCGCGATTGTCCTGATCGCCGGCATAAAGCGGCGCGCGATGACAGTGACGTTGAAGGAAGTACAGCAGATGCGGTTGCGGGCGGCGGCGTGATTAGTTGGGGCAATTTTATTTCGCAATGTTTCAACGGGCTGGTGCTTGGCGCGTTGCTGGCGCTGATTTCGTCGGGGCTGACGATCATTTACGGCATGCTCGGCGTCCTCAACCTGGCGCACGGGGCGATGTTCATGCTGGGCGGCTATGCCGGCTGGCTCACCTACACCTATACGGGGTCCTTCATCGTCGCCGTGCTTGCCGGCTCGTTGTTCGTCATGCTGGTGGGCGTGCTGATGGAGCGGGTCATCATCCGCTTCTTTTACGCCAGACCGCCGGAAGACCAGCTCCTCGTGACCTTCGGTCTCGGCATCGTGTTCGTCGAGACCGTTCGCTTCTTCTTCGGCAGCCTGTCGAAGACGGTGGCGCCGCCTTCGGCGTTCGTCGGCATCATCAATCTCGGCTTCATGTTCTATCCGACCTACCGCCTGGCCTTGCTCGGCATTGTCGTGGTTGCGTTGCTGGCGCTGTATCTCGTGCTCTATCGCACCCGTATCGGCATGATCGTGCGCGCCGGCATCGAGGATTCCGGCATGGTCGATGCGCTGGGCATCGACGTCTACAAGGTGTTCATGCTGGTGTTTGGCATCGGCGCGATGGCGGCGGGTTTTGCGGGCATCGTCAATGCCCCGGTGGTTTCGATCGCGCCCGACGTCGGCGAAGCGATCCTGGTGCAGACGTTCGTCGTTGTCGTCATCGGCGGGGTCGGATCGTTTCCGGGCGCCGTGCTGGGCGGTCTGATCGCGGGCGAGATCATCTGCATCACCTCCATGTTCAATCCTGCCTACTCCTACGTGATGCTGTTCATAGCGATGACGCTGGTGCTGGTGCTTCGTCCCTATGGGCTGCTCGGCACGGCGGGCCGCGAATGAACGCGGGCTGATGCGCAACCGAGATCGCTACATTGTCGAAGCGTTGACGGCGGCTGGGCTGATCGTCGCGCCGTTCGTGCTGCCGCCGCTCGGCTTCACCCCCGCCACGGTCAACCGCATTCTGGTCTGGGGGCTGTTCGGCCTCGGGTTCGACATCCTGTTCGGCTTCACCGGCCTGTTGTCGTTCGGCCAATCCGCCTTTTTCGGCACCGGCGGCATGGTGGCGGCCTACCTGCTCACGGTCGTGGGCTTTCCGCACGTCACCCTGGCGTTGCTGATCGGCATGATCGTCGCCGCCATCGTCGGCTACCTAGTGGGGCTCATCGCGCTCCGACGCACCGGCATCTATTTCGCCATGATTACCGTGGCGATCGCGGAGGTATTCTACTTCGTCGAGTTCAATCCGCTGGCGCAATTCACGGGCGGCGAGAACGGGCTGCCCGGCGTGCCGACCCCGACGCTTGATCTCGGCTTCACCACGATCCGCTTCCACACCGACTGGTCGCTCTACGTGTTCCTGGCGTTCTGGTTTTTTGTCGGGTTCGTCGTCGCCCGGCGCATCGTGCGCTCGCCGGTCGGTCATATCCTGGGGGCGATTCGCGACAATCCGGTGCGTGCGGCCGCCGTCGGCCATAACGTCCACGGCTATAAGCTGACCGCTTTCGTCATCGCCGCCGCCTATGCCGGTTTTGCCGGTGCGCTGCTCGGCGTCATGCAAGGGTTCATGCCACCCGACGCCTTCATGTTCGACACATCGGGACAGCTCGTCATGCAAACCGCGATCGGCGGTGCCGGCACGCTGTTCGGGCCGTTGGTCGGCGCCGCGGTCTGGTTCTATCTGAGCGATTTCTTCCAGACATCGCTCCACCTTGGCGCGACATGGAAGCTGGCGCTCGGCATCGTCTTCGTGCTGCTGGTGATCTTCCTCAGGCGGGGCCTGATCGGCGGCCTCGTCGACCTCGTCGGGTTGGCACGGGCGCGCTCCATGGGCGCGGCGGTGCCGGAGACGGCCCCGCAATCCGCCATGCCGGGGGAAATTGTCAGCGTCGGGTCGGCGCGACGGCGGCGCGACCCCAACTTCTCGGGCCCGGTGCTGGAGGCGCGCGGCGTCACCAAATCGTTCGGCGGCATCGTCGCCAACCGCGACATCAACTTCGCGGTCGAGCCGGACGAATTGCGCGCGATCATCGGTCCCAATGGTGCCGGCAAAAGCACCTTCTTCAAGATGCTGACCTGCGAATTGCCGCCGACCGCCGGCCGCGTGATCTTCCAGGGCCGCGATATCACCGGGATGGATGTCGCCGCGGTGTGCCAGCTCGGGCTGACCAAGAGCTACCAGGTCAACCAGCTGTTCTCGCGGCTCACCCTGCGCGAGAACATCGTCATCGCGGCGCTGGCGGAACGGCGCGGCAAATTTGCGCTCGATCTGCTGCGCCGCATCGATCGGGTTCCTGGACTCGACGCGCAGGTCGAGACGACGCTGGCCATGGTCGGGCTGACCGCGCGCGCCGACGTGCCGGTCGCCGAACTGGCCTATGGCGAGAAGCGCCGGCTCGAGATCGGTCTCGCCCTCGCCGCCTCGCCGTCGCTGCTGCTGCTCGACGAGCCGCTCGCCGGGATGAGCCCGCGCGAGCGCGCCGAAACCGTGCAATTGCTGAAGAACATTCGCCGCGGCCGCACGCTGATCGTGGTCGAGCACGACATGGACGCGGTGTTCGAGCTGGCCGAGCGCATCACCGTGCTGCACGAAGGCGCGCTGCTCGCCGAGGGCGCCCCGGCCGAGATCCAGCGCAACGCATTGGTGCAGGAGGCCTATCTCGGCGGGGTGGCGGCGGAATGAGCGCGCTGCTCGAGGTCGAAGCGCTCAACAGCTATTACGGCGACAGCCACATCCTGTTCGATGTGTCGCTGACGGTCGCCCAGCACGAGGTCGTCGCGCTGCTCGGACGCAATGGCGCCGGCAAGAGCACGACGCTGAAAAGCCTCATCGGCGCCGTCCGTCCCCGTTCCGGTCGGATAACGCTCGACGGCGAGCCGATCCAGGGGCTGCGGCCGCATGCCATCGCCGCGAAGGGGCTCCAACTCGTCCCCGAGGACCGGCGCATCTTCGGTAGCCTCAATGTCGAGGAAAACCTCGTGCTCGCCGGGATGACCGCGAAATCGCGCTGGCCCTTGGAACGCGCCTGGGAGATTTTCCCGCGCCTCAAGGAGCGGCGCCGCAGTCGCGGCACCGACCTCTCGGGCGGCGAGCAGCAGATGCTGGCGATCGCCCGCGCGCTGGTGCGCGATCCCAAGCTCATCCTGCTCGACGAGCCGTTCGAGGGTCTGGCGCCGATCATCGTGCGCGATCTGCTCGCCACCTGCCGCACGCTCGCCGAGGCCGGCCAGACGATCATCGTCGTCGAGCAGAACATCTCGGCCGCGGTCAGCCTCGCCGACCGGGTCTATATCCTGAACAATGGTCATATGGTCGAAGAAGCCAGCGCCCAGGCGGTGCGCGAGCGCCCCGAGCTGCTGCACCGTCACCTCGGCGTCTAGCCCCGCCGCTCGCGCCTCGTTTCAGCAGCGCAGGCGCTCTCCACCTCACGTCCTTAATTTCGCCGTGTTCCTGGGGCTTTCTGTCACGATCCGCCGCCCGCGCGTGAGCCAAGGAACCGCCAGATGGTAGCCATGACCCTAACCCGCGGACCGGACGCCGCGATCGAGGCGAAGTTGCCTCTCATCACCGCCGCCGCTGCCGTGGGTACGCTGATCGAGTGGTACGATTTCTATCTCTACGGCGTTCTCGCGGTCTTCTTCAGCCAGCAGTTCTTTTCGCCGCAGCTCGATCCCGCCCTGGCCTTCATCCTCAGCCTCGCGGTGTTCGGGACAGGCTTTCTCGTCCGCCCGATCGGCGCAATCGTGTTCGGCCATCTCGGCGACCGGATCGGCCGCAAGTTCACCTTCACGCTGACGCTCCTCTTGATGGGCGGCGCGACGTTCGTGATCGGCCTTTTGCCGGGGTACGCGACGATCGGCCTGCTGGCGCCGCTGCTGCTGGTGCTGATGCGGGTGATTCAGGGTCTCGCGGTGGGCGGCGAGTACGGCGGCGCGGCGACCTACATCGCCGAGCACGCGCCCGACGGGAAACGAGGCTTCTACACCTCGTGGATCCAGGCTACCGCGACGATGGGCATCGTGCTGGCGCTGCTGATTATCCTCGCCTGCCGCCTGGGCCTCGGCGACACGCCCTTCGCCGATTGGGGCTGGCGCGTGCCGTTCTGGATGTCCGCGGCGCTGGTGCTGCTGTCGATCTACATCCGGCTGAAGCTGGACGAGTCGCCGCTCTATGCCCGCCTGCGCCAGCAGGGCAAGACCTCCGACAACCCGGCCAGGGAGAGCTTCGCCAGCGGCAGGAACTGGCGGCTCATGCTGCTCGCGCTGTTCGGCGCCACCGCGCCGGAGGGGGTCGTCTGGTATGCCGGGCAGTTCTATGCCCTCTTCTACCTCGCTGTCGTGCTCAAGGTGCCCTATGTCACGATCTGTGCGCTGATGATGATCGTGCTAACCTTGGCGGCGCCGTTGTTCATCGTGTTCGGCGCGCTGTCGGACAGGATCGGCCGGCGCAACGTGATGACGCTCGGCTTCGCGCTCGCCGCGATCAGCTACTGGCCGGTGTTCAGCTGGTTGGCGGCGGTCAAGGACAATCCGTTCCTCCTCGGCGTACTGGTCTTCTACATGATGATCTTGGTGACGATGGTGTACGGGCCGATCGCCGCGTTCCTCGTCGAGCTGTTCCCGGCCCGCCTTCGCTGCACCTCGATGTCGCTGCCCTACCATGTCGGCAACGGCATTTTCGGCGGCCTGGTGCCGCTTGCCGGCGCGGCGCTCGCCGCGGCATTGGGCGGCCCGCTCTACGGGCTGATCTATCCTATCGGCATCGCTGCGCTGGGCGTGGGGGTAAGCCTGCTATGGCTCAAGCCGCGCACCAACGACGTGCGCATCTGGGACGAGGTCGGCGGCGCGCCTCCGCTGGTTCCCGACCAGCCGTAATCATCGCTTCAGCCGCCCGCCACCAGCCGCGCGCCCAGGTCGCCGCCGCCGAGTAGGTGCAGGTGGAAATGCGGCACCGATTGGTGCGCCGCGCGGCCGGTATTGGCGACGAGGCGATAGCCGGTCGCGGCGACCCCCTCGGCAGCGCTGACCTTGCCGACCGCCCGCACCAGCCCGGCGATCTCGGCATCGCTCGCCCTGGCCGAAAAATCCTCGGCCGAGACGTATTCGCCCTTGGGGATCAGCACCACATGCGTCGGCGCCTGCGGGGCGATGTCGCGGAAGGCGAGCACGTGCTCGTCCTCGTAGACCTTGGTGCAGGGAATCTCGCCGCGCAGGATGCGGGCGAAGACGTTGTTGCGGTCGTAGGCCATGATTTCCACCGGCTGTTGCGTCCCGTCGGCCCCGACCCGAGGGAGAGCAATCTCCCTCCGCGGCGGCCCTCTGGCGCAGGAGATTGCTTCGTCGCTTCGCTTCTCGCAATGACCGACGGAAGCTAATCGCGCTCGGCCCGGACCTGCTGGCGGAAGGCGTCGATCGGCACCGGCTGGCCGCGCCGCTCGACATACCAGAACGCCCAGCCGTTCCATGCCGGCGCGCCCTGCAGCTGAGCCGCGACCGTGTGGATCGAGCCGCGGTGTTGGGCCGAGATCAGGCTGCCATCGGCTCGCACCCGCGCCCGGTAGCGCCGCGACTGATCGAACAGCACCTCGCCGGGCTGGATCATGCCGCGTTCGACGAGGCTGCCGAACGGCACGCGCGGTGCCTCGCGCTTCGATTGTGTCGCCACCAGCTCGTCGTCCGCCGGGGTCACCGCGGCGATGCGATCGCGGGCGAGCGCGGCATAAGCGGGATCGCGTTCGATGCCGACAAAGCGCCGGCCAAGCCGCTTGGCCACCGCGCCGGTCGTGCCGCTGCCGCAGAACGGGTCGAGCACCAGATCGCCCGGCCGGGTCGAGGCGAGCAGCACCCGGTGCAACAGCGCTTCGGGTTTTTGCGTCGGGTGCGCCTTCTTGC
>JASHUW010000276.1 GCA_030039815.1 Alphaproteobacteria bacterium | reverse complement strand
TAGACCATGCCGTTGATCGAGCTGGTGCCGCCCAGCACCTTGCCGCGCGGCTGGTACATGGTGCGGTTGTTGAGCTCGGGCTCCGGCTCGCTCTCGTACATCCAGTTGAGCTTCGGGTGCGCGAAGAGCTTGGCGTAGCCCATCGGCATGTGAATCCACGGGCTGCTGTCTTTCGGCCCGGCCTCGAGCAGCAGTACCCGGTGCTTCGGGTTCTCGGAGAGCCGCGCGGCGATGACGCACCCGGCCGACCCGGCGCCGGCGATGATGTAATCGAAGGTCTCAGGCACCCTCTCCCTCCCACGGAACCGTTTTCCTCAACCCATTGTTGTCGATTATTCGCACCGACACAAAGCGCCCTTGAAACCCGTGCCCGAAGCCGTCCCCTGGGCTGCGGCTCGGAACGCATAAGAGGTTCGCTGCAAAAACATTACGGCGCCGATAGTCACAGAGATACCAATTCAGAATCAAATATTTGCGTTGAAAATTACGCAAGTATTCATTCGAATGCCACACAACGGCAATATTTATAACAATGGCGTGACTTGATCGGTGCATTTTATTGTCATTGGCCGCCGCTCTACTCGCGATATCAGCGAGGAGAGCGACATGGGGCACAAGAGTAGCGTTATCACCGCCGGGCTTGTCGGCGCGTTGGTTGCCGCGGTGCCGATCGGCGCCCTCGCGCAAACCGCGCCGACCGACCGCATCGACGCCATCGAAAAGCAGATCCAGGATTTGCAGGGCCAGCTGCAAACCCTCAAGCGCGAGCTTGGCGACACCAAAGAAAAGCTCCGGCAATCGCAGAGCGAGACTAAGCGGGCGCAAGCCCAGGCGCAGAAGGCGAGCCAGGCGGCCGCGCAAGCCGAAACCCAGATCGAGACGATGCCGGCGCAACCGGCCGCTCCCGTCGCGCCGGTCGCGGTTGCGCCGCCGCCCGGCCCGCATGTGGCGCAAACCTCCGGCAACCGCTTTGGTCTCGAAAGCGCCGACGGGCAGAACTCGATCTACCTGACCGGGCGGCTGCATTTCGATCTGGGCGACTACATGGACTATCACCCGGATTCGAAATTCGCGAGCGTCCAGGACCTCAACAGCGGGGTCAATGCGCGGCGCGCGCGGCTCGGCGTCACCGGCAAGTTCGCCGGCGATTGGGCCTATACCTTCATCTATGATTTCGGCGGCTCGACCGACGAAGGACCGGGCGGCGGCGGCGTCACCACCGGCGGCATCCAGAGCGCGCAGATCACCTATAACGGCCTCTACAAAGGCCCGTACCCGGTCGCCTTCGATGTCGGCTACATGGACACGCCGTTCACCCTCGACGAAGCGACCAGCTCGAACGACATCATGTTTGTCGAGCGCGCCTCGATCCAGACCGTGGCGAGCAACATCTTCGCCAACGATTTCCGCTCGGCGCTGGGCATGCGGTCGAACGACGACCGCTACTGGGCCGGCATCTACGCCACCGGGCCGCAATCCGGCGCGACGCACGGCACCGGCGAGCAATTCGGCGCGTTCGGCCGCGCCACTTACCAGCTGCTGCAGGCGCCCGATTATTCGTTCCATCTCGGTGGCGATATTGGTGCGCTGTTGAAGCCGCCCACGGTCGGCGGCATCCGCACCATCACCTTGTCGGACCGGCCGGAGGACCGCGTCGACCCGACCTCGATCCTCAGCACCGGCGCCCTGGGCACCGCGGCCAATCCGGTGAACGGCGCCCAGGTTTACGGGGCCGAGCTTGCGGGCGGTTGGAACAGCCTCTTCGCGCAGGCCGAATATTACCATATCGATGTCGACCGCGCCGGGCTGCCGAGCAACGGTTTCGACGGCGCCTATGTCGAGGGCAGCTGGACGATCACCGGCGAGCACCGCAAATACCTCCCGGCGACCGGTGCTTATTCCGCGATCGTGCCGGACCATCCGTTCCGGCCGTGGAACCAGGACTACGGCACCGGCGCGTTTGAACTCGCCGCCCGCTACAGCACGATCGACCTCAACGACGATTTTATTTCCGGCGTCGCCCCGGCCAAGGGCAGCAACGCCGTCGGCGGCGGCCGGCAGAATGTCTACCAGGTCGGGCTCAACTGGTACCCGAACGCCAACATGCGGTTCATGCTCGATTATCTGCACGGCACGATCGATAAGGCGTTCTCGACCGCCGCGGGCGGCGGCATCGCCGGCACGCCGCTCGGCGCCGAGATCGGCGGCAATTTCGACGCGCTGGTGCTGCGCTCGCAATTCGCGTTCTAGGGCGATCCGGCGCGGTCAGGAATTCACCAGCCCGCCATCGACATTGTAGGCCTGGCCGGTGATGTTGCGGGCGCCGGGGCCAGCGAGGAACACCGCCATCGCGGCGATGTCGTCGGGCGTGTTGGCGCGGCGGATCGGGATGCCGGCTTCCTGCTCGGCGTGCAGCTCCTCGACCGTGATCCCGCGCGCCGCGGCGCGGCCGACCGAGTTGCGCGCGCCGAGCTCGGTGCGCGTCACGCCCGGGCAGATCGCGTTGACGTTGATGTCGTGCCGGCCCAGCTGGTGCGCCGACAGCATCGTCATCGCCATCACCGCGCCCTTGCTCGCGGCATAGGCGACGTTCG
>JASHUW010000275.1 GCA_030039815.1 Alphaproteobacteria bacterium | reverse complement strand
GCGCTGTTCGGTAATGCGGTGCTGCTCGTCGCGGCGCTGCTGTGGGCGGCGAGCATCCTGCATATCCGGGCGCATCGCTGGCAGGCGGCGCCGTTCGACCTGATCCCGTGGGAGATGGCGTTGGCGACCCTGGTGCTGGGCGCGCTCACCCTGGCCGTCGATGGCCGGCCGGCGATCGGGTGGACGCCGAACCTCGTTCTGCTGCTGCTCTACAGTGCCTTGCCGGGCAGCGCACTCGCGTTCTGGGGCGCGGCGGTCGCGGCGCAGAACCTGCCGGCGGTGACGACCTCGCTGGGCCTGCTGGGGGCGCCGGTGATCGGCATCGCCGCCTCTGCCGTGATCTTCGGCGAGACCCCGACCCTGTCGCTCGGCATTGCCGTCGTCATGATCCTCGGCGGCATCGCGCTTGGCACGTTCGCGCCGAGGGAATCGAACCAGCGGGATTGAAATAGCCCGCTGGCTCTGATCGACTAGCTTCATCAGCCGAAAGGAGGAAGGCCATGGCCCTGGGCATCCTGATCGCGTCGATGAACATGGCGAACGCCGCCGAGGACGAATTCCACGACTGGTACGACACCGAGCACATGCCGGAGCGCGTCGCCTGCCCTGGCTTCCTGCGCTGTCAGCGCTGGATCGGCATCACCGACCGCAAGATTTCGGTCGCGACCTACGACCTCGAAAACATCGGCGTGCTGCAGCAACCCGGGTATCTGGCGATCGGCGGCGCCAACCTCTCGCCGTGGTCGAAGCGGCTCGGCAGCCGCTACGAGCGGCTGATGCGCTTCGAGGGCGAGCAGGTCCTGCCCGGCGACAAGATCGCCCCGGAGAATGCGGAGGGATTCCTCCTCAACGCGATGAACGTCGTGCCCGAGCACGAGGCCGAGTTCAACGAGTGGTACAATACCGAGCACATCCCCATGCTGGCCGCGGTACCCGGCGTCATCATGGCGCGCCGCTTCCGCGCCACCAGCGCCAACCGCAAATACGTCGCGCTCTACCACCTCGAATCGCCCGAGGTGCAGGCGACCCAGGCGTGGAAGAACGCCGCCAACACGCCGTGGACCGAAAAGATGCGACCGCATTTCCGCGATCATCTGCGGCTCGTCTGCCGGAAATACGTGCGCGGGAAATAGGCTCTGGCCTACGAATTTCTCGTCCCGCCGGCGGGCCTCGTCTTCGTCGGCGCGGTGGCGACGTGGCTGACGCTGTGGCACCCGCGCCTCGGCATCTCCATCTCGATTGTCGTGACCAGCCTGTTGTTTGTCGCGACGCTGCCGGTGGTCGCCGCGCGCATGCTGCAGGATGTCGAGGTGAATCTGCCCGCCAAGCCCGATTTCTCCTCCGCCCAGGCCATTGTCGTGCTGGGCGGCGGCGTCCATCGCGGCGACGGCAACAAGGCGCCGGACACGCTTGGGCCTTGGACCTTGGAGCGGCTTGACTTTGCGGTGCACGCCTATCGCCAGCTCAAGCTCAAGGTCGCGGTGAGCGGCGGTCTGACACCCGGCGCGCATACCGCCGAAGCAACGCTGATGAAAGCGGCGCTGGAAGGCGATTTCGGCGTGCCGGTGACGTGGGTCGAAAACCGTTCGCGCACGACCTGGGAGAACGCGGTCTATACGCAGCAGCTGCTCCAGGCCGACGGCGTTACCACGGTGGTGCTCGTCACCAATGCTTGGCACATGCGGCGCGCGGCGTGGTCGTTCGAGCGGGTGGGGCTACACGTGATCCCCTACCCGGCGCCGCTGACCTATGACGAATCCGATCAGGTGCAGGACTATCTGCCCAGCATGCGAGCGCTCGACGAGAGCTACCATGCGCTGCACGAGGCGATCGGCCTTGCCTATTACCAGCTGCGCTATTGATCAAGTGCGGTAGCGCCCCCGCGAGTTGCTGGACCGGCGCCAAACGCGCGCGAGCGCGATTTGATAGACCGCGGCACGCCCGTTTCTGGTATTTCTCTCGGACGCGACAAGACGGAGGCGGGGATGCGCCGGGAAACCCAGATCGCCGAGGCGCGCAAGCTGCTCCACTATCTCGACAAGCGCACCACGGCGCTCGCCGACGATGTCTATCGCAACCCCGTCACCGACTACACCTCTCCGCAGCAACTCGAGCGCGAACGCGAACTGTTCTTTCGCAAGGGCGCATTTTGCGTCGGCTTGTCGGCGCTGCTGCCGAAGCCGGGCGATTGGATGACGCACGACTTTTCGGGCGCTCCGATCCTCCTCGCTCGCGGCGAGGACGGAAGCCTCGGCGCGTTCCTCAATGTCTGCCGCCATCGCGGCGCGCGCGTCGCCGAGGGCAGCGGCAGCGACAAGACGGACTTCGTCTGCCCCTATCACGGCTGGTGCTACGGGCTTGACGGCGCGCTAATCGGACGGCCGGACGAGCGCTCCTTCGCCGCCGCCGAGCGGGCGACGCACGGTCTCACCCGGCTCCCCGTCGCGGAAAAATATGGGCTGATCTGGGTCTCACCCGACCCGAATGGCCATGTCGATGTCGACGCGCTGCTGGGCGGTCTCGTCCCCGACCTCGCCGCCTTCGGCCTCGACACCTACCATCACTACCATACCCGCGTGATGCGGCGGAAAATGAACTGGAAGCTCGGGGTCGATACGTTCGGTGAAACCTACCACCTGCAGCACCTGCACCCGACCACGGTCGATCACCTCTTCTACAGCAACCGCTGCACGTTCGAGGCGTTCGGGCCGAACCACCTCATGGTCGCCGCGCGCAAGACCATGGACGTGCTGCGCGACGTGCCCGAGGCGGACTGGGACGTGCTCGACAACACGGTGACGCTGTGCGTGCTGTTCCCCAACACGGTCTTCACCTACCAGCGCGACCATATCGAGACCTGGCATTTCTTCCCGGGCGACACGGTCGACGAGTGCGTGCTGTACCTCTCGCTCTACATCCCGGCGCCGGTCGACAACCCCAAATCCAAGGATCACTGGGACCGCAATGTCGACATCCTGATCCGGACGGTCGAGATGGAGGACTTTCCGACCTGCGAGGGGATGCAGAAAGGCTTCAGCTCGGGCGCGCAGGACGCCATCACCTTTGGCCGCAACGAGCCGGCGCTCCAGCATTTCCACAAGAGCGTCAAGGCGGCGCTCGGGAACGTGGTGTCCGCGGCCTAGGTCGGCGCGTCATCGCGTCCTTCGAGACGCGCCTGACGGCGCTCCTCAGGATGAGGGTTGTTCTTAATGCCGTTAAGGGTCTACCTCATCGTGAGGTGCCTCGCGGAGCGAGGCCTCGAAGGACGCACTAGCCTTTTTGCAGCCGCAAACCGCGGGTAGAACTCTGGCACGATGGAATTGTCGATCGTCATCCCGGTGCGGAACGAGGCCGGCAACATCGCGCCGCTCGTCGCCGAGATCACGGCGTCGCTCGACGGCGCCGGCATCGATTACGAGATCATCTATGTCGATGACGGCAGCACCGACGCGACCGCCGCCGAGATCACCCGTCTGCAAACCACGGACGGACGGGTTCGTCTCGTCGGCCATGCCAAGAGCTGTGGCCAGAGCGCGGCGGTGCGCACCGGTGTCCGCGCCGCGCGGGCCGAGTGGATCGCGACGCTTGACGGCGACGGGCAGAACGACCCCGCTGATATTCCCTCGCTTTGGCAGATCGCCAAAGCCGCACCGCCTTCGCCGCCCTTGCTCATCGCCGGCCATCGCGCGCGGCGCCAGGACAACTGGTCGAAGCGCCGCGCCTCGAAAATCGCCAACGCGATCCGCCGCGCGATGCTGCACGACGATACGCCCGATACCGGCTGCGGGCTGAAGCTCTTTCCGC
>JASHUW010000274.1 GCA_030039815.1 Alphaproteobacteria bacterium | reverse complement strand
GGCGTTGGTCACGAAATACGGCGAGAGATAGCCGCGGTCGAACTGCATGCCCTCGACCACGTCGAGCTCGGTCTCGAGGCTCTTCGCCTCCTCGACCGTGATGACGCCCTCGTTGCCGACCTTCTGCATCGCCTCGGCGATCTTGTCGCCGACCTCGCGCTCGCCGTTGGCGGCGATCGTGCCGACCTGGGCGATTTCCTCGCTTGTCGAGATCTTCTTCGACTGGCTCTTGAGGTGAGCGACCACAGCCTCGACGGCGACGTCGACGCCACGCTTCAGGTCCATCGGGTTCATGCCCGCAGCGACAGCCCGGGCGCCCTCCCGAACGATGGCCTGCGCCAGCACGGTCGCGGTGGTGGTGCCGTCACCGGCTTGGTCGTTGGTCTTCGAGGCGACCTCGCGGACCATCTGCGCGCCCATGTTCTCGAACTTGTCGGCAAGCTCGATCTCCTTGGCGACGGTGACGCCATCCTTGGTGATGCGGGGCGCGCCGAACGACTTGTCGAGCACGACGTTGCGGCCCTTCGGGCCCAGCGTCACCTTGACCGCGTCGGCAAGAACGTTGACGCCGCGCAGCATCTTGTCGCGGGCGTCGGAATGAAATTTGACTTCCTTGGCTGCCATGTTGCTATCCCTCCAAATCCGGTCAGGCGATCACGCCCATGATGTCGGACTCTTTCATGATGATGAGCTCCTGGCCGTCGAGCTTCACCTCGGTTCCCGACCATTTGCCGAACAGCACCCGGTCGCCTTTCTTCACGTCCATCGGCACCAGCTTGCCGTCCTCGCCGCGAGCGCCGGGGCCGCACGAGACGACCTCGCCTTCCATCGGCTTTTCCTGGGCGGTGTCAGGAATGATGATGCCGCCGGCGGTCTTCGCCTCCGAATCCACGCGCTTCACCAGCACGCGGGCATGCAATGGCCGGAATGCCATAAAACCCTCCTCGATGTGACTTGATCTCGGACCCGAATTAGCACTCTAGGGGTAAGAGTGCTGGTTAGATACTGATAACGGCTTGGCTTGTCAAGCACTCTGCCGGGAGGAGTGCCAACTCCCGGCAAGAACGCGCGCGGGTTGCGTCAGACCCTGACACCTCGTGGCGCCGGGCGGCGTCTTTGCGGCTCCAATTGCCGCTCGGCGAGCACGCCGAACACGAGGCCCAGCGTCGTCCACAGCACGGTTTCGACGCCGAGCGAGGCGAGGCGGAAATGCCACAGCACCGTCGCCGAGAAATCGGCCGGAACCTCGTCAATCGCGGGCAGGATCAGCATCGCCACCGCCACCACGGCGATATAGGCAGCGCCGGCGATGAGAACGCCGTTCCACACGCCGAGCCGGCGGGCAAGCTGGCGGCCTGTCGACATCGCCGCGAGCGCGGCGATCAGCGACAGCGCGATCATTGTGAAATAGAGCGCGGTACGAACGCCAATCGTCTCCGGCTCGCCGATCGACGGCGGGTTCGCCGGGTATTTGATCTGCGGCGCGAGGATCAGCACGACAAACCCAGCGGCAGCGAGCAGCGCCGCCGTGCCGCGCGCAGCGAGCCGGCCGAGCCGGCCGTAAGCACCGGCGAAGGCCAGCGCGAAAATGCCGCCGATCGCGCTGCCATAGACAACCACGCCGGTCAGCAGTCCGACTGTGCTTTGCACTGCCCGGCTGACCAACTCCGGCTCGGGCGCTTCGCCGGCCATCTGCCGCATGTGTTCTTCGAAGCCGATCGCGAGGTTGACCTGCGGCTCGCCGAATATCCAGGCGAAGGCGAAGGCGAGGAGGCCCGCCAGGGCGCCGGCGAGCATGCCCCTGACGAGGAGCGATCTGACCATGCGCCAGGCCTCAGTGGCAGGGGAAGCCGAGCAGGTGCCGCCCGTCGTGGACGAATTCGTGGATGTACATGCCGGGGAAGATCGATGTCGCGCCCTGCTCGGCGCCGACGAAATAGAGCGCCAGCAGGCAGATCAGCCCGGCGAAGATCGCCCACGGCACGATTTCCCGCAGCGGGATGGATGCCGGAGCTTGGACGCGGGTCTTGTCGGCGATGGTCATGCGAAGCTCCTCGGGATCGTGCGTCCCTGCGAGTGGGCCAGGGTTGCGGCGGGTCTGGCTCCCGGCCGATGCTGCTCGGCCGATTACAGCGGCGCGACCGCGCCGGACTCACACCGGCTTCCGCCTCAACCGGTACGCAGCATCGGCTCGCCGCTTCGGCCTGTCAACGCCGACAAGAACGCGGGCAGCAGCTGGCACTTGCGGGTTTTGACAACAAATGAAATCGCGCGGCACTCTCCCTGCGCTATAGTCGGGTCTAGAGGCCAAAGACGAGTTGCGAGCATGGCGCGCACCATCGACTGGGAAATTCCGAGCGAGCTTCAGCCCAAGGCTGAGGATTTCGCCTTCGATCTCGACGAGACGCTCAATGGCGTTCTCGGGCTACAGGCGACTGTCCCGGAAGACGCTTTCACCGCGTCGACGCTCGGCACCGAGCGCGCCGGGAGCGGCGTGCTGATCCGAAAGGACGGGCTGGTGCTCACGATCGGCTATCTGATCACCGAGGCGGAGTCGATCTGGCTGACTTCGGGGGTTGGCGGCGCGGTGCCGGCGACGGTGATCGGCTACGACCAGGAGACCGGGTTCGGGCTAGTGCAGGCGCTCGGCCGGCTCAACGTGCCCGCCATCGAACTGGGCACCGGCATCCGCGTCGGCGCCGGCGACAAGGTGGTGATCGCCGCCGAGGGCGGACGGCGCCATGCGATCGCCGCCACCGTCGTCGCCCGCCAGGAATTCGCCGGGCATTGGGAATACCTGCTCGACCGCGCGATCTTCACCGCACCGGCGCATCCGTTCTGGGGTGGCGCCGGGCTCATCGCGCAGGACGGCAGCCTCGTCGGCATCGGCTCGCTGCACGTGCAGCGCTCGAACGGACGGGAGCTGCGGCGCGACGTCAACATGGTGGTGCCGATCGACCTGCTGCCGCCGATCCTCGACGACATGCTGACCTTCGGCCGGCCGAACCGCCCGCCGCGGCCGTGGCTCGGGCTCTACGCCGCCGAGATCGAGGACGAGAACGCGGTCGTCGTCGCCGGCATGTCGGAGCGCGGCCCGGCGATCAAGAGTGGCCTGAAACCCGGCGACCGCATCCTCGCGGTGCGCGACGACCCGGTATCGAGCCTTGCCTCGTTCTGGCGGCGCGTGTGGGCGAGCGGGCAAGCGGGCTGCGAGATCGTGCTGCAGGTGCAGCGCGACAAAGACCAGATGACCGTGCGCGTCCCATCGGCGGACCGCACGCGCCTCCTCAAGGCGCCTCGGGTGCATTAGTCCGGCCGGCGGCCCTCCACCCCATCCCGCGCCGGCGCGGGACCCACGCAGGCGCGCACCGCGGCCAGCAATTCGGCACGCATGATCGGCTTCATCAGCGTCTGCCGCGCATCGACGCTGCCGGGGAGCATCTTCGCCAGGTAGCCGCTCATGACGAAAGCATGGGAGCCCGCCGCCGTTGCGAGGTTGGCGACGACAGAACCGTCGCCGTCCGGCAAGCGCCAATCCGCCAGCACGACACTGTAGCGGCATTCGCCGAGCAGCTTCTTTGCTTCGGCCAGCGTTGCGGCCACGTCAACGACATAGCCGTTGTCCTGCAAAATTCCCGCGAGGACGTCGCGCACCCCGGGCTCGTCGTCCACGACGAGGACGTCTTTTTCCGGAAGATCCATGTTTCCCCCTTAGCGAGGGGAAACAAAGTTCTCAAGAAGCAATCCGGCGATTTACCATATTGCTTGCGGCTCTCATCAGCGGGTCTCGGTCTTCGCCACCGGAACGTCACTTCGCCGCGTCGGCGACCTTTGGCCTCTCGCTCTTCCACGCGTGCAGTACCGGCAGGATTTCCTTGGCGTAGAGCCGCAGCGACTGCTCAGCGAGCGGATAGGGCGTGCCCCCAAAGCGGAACGAGGTGCACAGTTCGAACTCGCCGACCGCTTCGCGCCGCTCTTCGAGCGTGCGCAGGATGCGGTCGGGCGTACCGTAGACCGCGGCCTTGAGGAACGCCTCGACGATACCGTCGCGGCCCGCCTCCTTCGCCAGCTCGGCCTTCTTGGCATAGGCGTCATAGCCTTTGATGCGGCTGAAATGGCCGGTCAGCAGCTCGTAATGCTCAAGGTTGCTGTCGACGAACGAGCCCATGTGCCGGCGCGCCAAATCCTCGACCCCGTCCATGGTCGGCGTGCAGATGCAGAAATCGGCGATCAGGAAGGGCGGCGCCTCGACGCCGTGAAACTTGCGAAACAATTCGCGATGGCGCTCGATCTGCGGCAGGCGCATCGGCCACGGCCGGTCGGCGAACATCACCATGCGCGCCTTGAGGCGAGCGGCCGCCTCGACCGAATCCTCGCTCGAAGCGACCGCATAGGTCCGGCCCTCGAAGCTCTTCGTCGGCTTGGGGCGGATCGGGGTTTTCGGCTGCTTGTAGAACTTGCCGTCGCCTTCCATGAAGCCGCTCTTCAGTGCGTTGAGGATCATCGGCGCGGCTTCGTCGAAGCGCTCGCGCGATTCGTCCATCGAGATCGGCCCGCGGAAATGGCCGAACTCGCGCCGCGACAGCCCGCGCCCGATCCCGAAGCGGAAACGGCCGCCGCTGACCTGATCGAGGATCGCAACCTGTTCGGCGACACGGAGCGGGTCATGCCAGGGGAGGATCACCGCCGCGGTGCCGAGATCGGCGTGGCCGGTGACCCCGGCCAAATAGCTCATCAGCTGTAGGTTATCGGGGCAGAACGAGTAGTCGTAGAAATGGTGCTCGACCGACCAGAGCACGTCGTAGCCCAGCTCGTCGGCGAGCCGCGCGAGACGGATTTCCTCGTCCCATACCTGCGCATCGCTGATGTCGTTCCAGCCGTAGCTGGCGAAAACCATCTGAATGCCGACATCCATGGCTCATCTCCTTGTCATTGCGAGGAGCGCGAAATTAGCCGAAGCCCGCGGGGCGACGCGGCAATCTCCCACAGGATGAGGCCAAGGCGGAAGGAGGTTGCTTCCCCGGATCAAGTCCGGGGTCGCAATGACGGATCACTTCGCCGGCGGCGCCGCGGCGACCGCGGCACATTCGCGTGGCAGCTGGCTCATGAGCAATGGCGGCGAAGGCGGGCTCGGCTTCGGGTGCCGCGCTTCCTCGGTGAACCACCAGTCAAGCTCTTTGCCGCAACCGTCGCCCGGCGGCACCGGGTCTTGGTTCTCGCACTCGGTCTGGCCGGGCGGACAGGTGAGCCGCATATGGAAATGGTCGTCATGGCCCCACCACGGCCGCACCTTGGCCAGCCAGTCGCGGTCGCCGCCGGCCTCGGTGCACAGTTCGCGCTTGATTGCCGGATTGACGAACATGCGGGCCAGCTCGGGAATGCGCGCGACCGCCTCGTAAAGCTTTGGATACGACGAATTCCACAGCGTGCGATCGACACTGTTGCCGTCGGCGGTCACCAAACTCTCCGCCGGAAGATTGTCGCGCTCCTCGACGCTCAGTCGCCGCTCCGGCATCGGCATCAGCCAGATATCGGCGTCGAGCCCGATCTGGTGCGAGGCGTGGCCGGTCACCATCGGCCCACCGCGCGGCTGGCCGATATCGCCGATGAGCAGGCCCGCCCAGCCATTGACCTTGGGCAGGCTTTCGGCGAGGCGCTCGATCGCGGCGATCAGCACCGGACTGCCCCAGGCGCGATTACGCGCCGGGCGCATCACCTGCCAGCTCGGTCCATCGGCCGGGAGCTGCACGGCGCCGGCAATGCAGCCTTTGGCATAGCTGCCGATCGAGCGCCACGGACCGGCACTGGGCTCGGCGATGCCGCCGAACACGCGCTTTGCTGCATCGGTGGGAAGCGCCGCCGTCAGCTGAGCGCGCTTGGCCGCTTCCGCCGCCGCCAGATCGCCGGCGCGGCAGGCGACAGGCGTAAAAAAAATCAGCAGCAGGGCGAATCGTGCGATCGCTTTGCCCACCATCTAGCCCTCGCCACTACGAATAGGATAAAATCGATCGCGTTTTATAGAATTAACTATCAATTTGCGGCGAACTCCGGTTGGCCGACGTTACTGTTCCATCAGGCCCGGTGGCCTCCTCCGGGATTAAACGAAGCTCGAACCATGCCGGGAGCAACAGAGCCATCGCACCCCGTAGCGAAGCGCATATTGGTCGTCGAAGACAACGAGCTGAACATGAAACTGCTCAACGACGTCCTCGAGGCGCACGGCTATGAGGTGATGTCGACCGGACGCGGCGCGGAAGCGGTCGAGTGGGCGCGTCAACATTTGCCCGATCTGATTCTGATGGATTTGCAGCTGCCCGACCTGTCCGGGCTCGAAGCGACGCGCCAGCTCAAGGCCAATCCCGAAACCCGCCATATTCCGGTCATTGCGGTCACCGCCTTCGCCATGGCCGGGGACGAAAAAAGGGCGCTCGACCACGGTTGCGATGCTTATGTCGCCAAGCCTATTATCCTTAAAGATTTTCTCAATCTAATTGGCGGCTATATCGGTGTGCCGGAGGGGCCGTGGCCGGCATGATGCGACGAATTGCCGCTTGTCGCGTCCGGTTCGCGGCGATACGGCGAAGGCATTGGGGGTCGGGATGGGGCGAACCATGAAGCGCACGGCGCTGGCGCTTGTCGTGATCGGCGCCGGCGCGTACGCGGCGATGAACCCGGGCATCGTCAACGCCTTCTACCGTGACATCTATCCCGACGATCCGGCAAAGCGGCAGGCGCTCGAACTGTGCTTCATGCAGGATCACACCTTCAACCGGCTCGATGCCGGCGCGCGGGACGCCTGCTATCAGCGCATGCTGCAGCCTTTGGGCGAGATGCCCACGTCGGGACAACCTACCGTCAACATGGTCGACCTGCAGCGCGCCGCGGCGCAGGGCAGCATGCCCAAGAACGACATCATTCGCCTGCAGGAAGACCAGCGCGCCCTACATTCGCCGCATTGAGCGGGCAAATCCGGCGGCTCCGCCGGCGAATCGCGGCCCAGTCCGGATCGGCGTCCTTTCCGTCGCCGCGGCGGCGGAGTAACGTCGCGCCGCCACAGAGCCGGGTCGTCGAGCTGCTTGCGCATGAAACTGTTCGGGTATTTCCGCTCGTCCGCCGCCTTCCGCGTGAGGATCGCGCTGAACCTCAAGGGGCTCGCTTATGAGGACGCATTCATCCATTTGCGGCGCGGCGACCAGCGCGGCGACGCTTACCGCGCGATCAACCCGCAGGGCCTGGTGCCGGCGCTGGAGGTCGACGGCGACACGCTAACCCAGTCGATGGCGATCGTCGAATATCTCGACGAGACCCATCCCGAGCCACCGTTCCTGCCG
>JASHUW010000273.1 GCA_030039815.1 Alphaproteobacteria bacterium | reverse complement strand
CTGGCGGGTTTCGCGACTTCACCCGGATCGCCGCGTCCGATCCGGTGATGTGGCGCGACATCTTTCTCGCCAACAGCGAGGCGGTGCTGGAGTTGCTGCAGCGTTTCAGCGAGGATTTGACCGCGCTGCAGCGCGCCATCCGCCGCGGCGACGGCGCCACGCTGCACGACTGGTTCACCCGCACCCGCGCCATCCGCCGCTCGATCATCGAGGCCAAACAGGCGTAATCGCCTAAAGGCGATTACGCCTGCCCCGGCGGAAGCCGGGGCCTCGTGAGGCTATCGCGAAGTTACCAATCGATCCGCGGCGCCGGGCCGAGCTTCGCCGGGCCGAGATACATCTCGCCGTTCTGGATGGTGAGGGACGCGGCGATCTCCGGCCGCCCGTCGGGGCCGGTCTTGGCCAGCATCGCCAGCGCCAGCCGCGCGATGCGCGCGTCGCTGGCCTTGACCCGCCCCGCCGCGACCAGCGCGTTCAGCAGCTGGTCGAAGCCCGAGACGCCGCCGGAAAACCCGCCGATCGGCTGCAGGTCGCTGTCGAGCGCGAGCGTGCCGCTGCCGTTGATCTCCATGTCGCCCCAGCGCAGATCGAGGTGGTCGAGTTCGATGGTGCCGCCGCTCTCGCGCCATTGTTGGGCGGCCTGGCGTAGCGGGCCGGAGGGGAAATCGCCCATCAGCGTCACCCCGAAGCCGATGTCGTCGATCTTGGGGTTGAGACCGGGCGGCGCCGCCGGCAGGCCCAGATCCTCCACCTCGAGCGCGACCGCGAGCCCGGCGTCGGGATGCGTCGCCGGCGCGCCGGGCGGCAGCGTCACCCAGGCGTTGAGCGCCCGCGCGCCGAGCGTCGCGATCGCGGTCGCCTTGGGCTGGTACAACGACAGCCAGATATTGGTGGCGCCGTCGTCGCCGAGCGCGACCGCGCCACTGCCGTGCTGCGCGTCGAGCTTGGCGAGCGGCGCCGCCGCGGCGCCCAGCGCGACGCTGACCCCGTCCGGCGCCGCGAACCAGAAATTGCGGAAATTCCACGGCTTGAGGCTGGCCGACAGGCTGGGCGCGGCCAGCTCGAGCGGCGGGTTGCTCGCAATGTCCTTCAGCGAAAAATTGCTCGCCTCCAGGCGGAACGACAGCGGGTAGCCCGCGACGCGCAGCGCCTGCCACGTCGCGTCGACCTTTTGCGCGTGTTCGCTTTGCTGCCATGCCGCCGCGGCTTTTTTGATCTTCCCGGCGGCGATCCACCAATAGGCGCTGTAGGCGCCGATCCCGATCACGAGGACGGCGCCCACCAGGCGGAAGACCGTCGAGCGGCGCATGGTGCGGTTATAGCGTGCATGACACGTCGCCAGAAGTGCGGGTTGACGCGTCCGCGCGCCTGCGCGTTACTGGCGCAGGACTGGCGAGCGGAGCGAGACATGCCGGAACCGGCGCCGCTGAAGGCGTTCTGGCAGCCTGGGTGAACCAGCTGCCTGAGACTGAAAGAGTTTCTCTCGGTCCGTGGGATCGAGTTCGAATCGATCAACATCCTCGCTGATCCGGCCGGCCGCGCCGAGCTGCAGCGCCTCGGCGCGCGCTCGATCCCGGTACTCTCGCGCGGCGACGAGTTCGTCTTCGCGCAGAACATCGCCCAGGTCGTCGCCTTTCTGAAGCTCAACGAAAAGGCCGGGCCGGTCCTCTCGCCGGCGCAGCTTTACGAGCGCATGCAGCGCTACATCGACGCGGCGCTGCGCATGATCCCGCAAATGCCCGATGACCAGCTCGCGACGCTTACCCCCAACCGGCCGCGCGCGTATGGCCGCCTCGCGCACCATATGTTCCGCATCTGCGAGGCGTTCACCGAGGTCGCCGGCGGCAAATTCTTCGCCCAGGCGATGCCGGGCGAGGTGCACGACCCGGCCGAGATGGCCTCGACCGCCGCGCTCACCCAATACGGCCGCGGGGTCAAGGCCAAGGTCGAGGACTGGTGGGCCGCCACGCCCGACAAGGGGGCGCAGGCCGAGGTCGACACCTATTACGGCAAGCAGAAGCTGCACGAGGTCATGGAGCGCGCGACCTGGCATATCGGCCAGCACACGCGGCAATGGGTCATGCTCCTGGGCATGCATGGCATCGCCGCCGACCGTCCGCTCACCGACGCCGATTTCGCCGACCTGCCGATGCCGAAACAGGTCTGGGACGATTAGCTCTTGTCCCCTCTCCCGCTTGCGGGAGAGGGTGGCCGAGGCTGGCTGAGGGTTGGGCTGCGGCAGCGCCCTGCGTGGTTCGAGACGCAGCGTTGCACGCCGCTTCTCACCACGGGGGTTTCCTTTGTGCATTAAGATAAGTCCTCATCCTGAGGAAGCCGCGAAGCGGCTGTCTCGAAGGACGCAGGTCGCCTTTCCAGCTTGAGCAATGACCCTCGCCGAACCCGTCCTCACATCGCCCTATCCGATCGACCCGATGCCCGATTGGGTGAGGGCGCTGCGCGAAAGCACCGCGGCGGTGTGGGTTTTCGCCTACGGCTCGTTGATGTGGAACCCGGAGCTGCGCTTCGCGGAGCGGGTGCCGGCGCGTGTCCATGGCTGGCACCGCAGCTTTTGCCTTTATTCGCCGGAGTATCGCGGCACGCGTGAGAAGCCGGGACTGGTGCTGGGGCTCGACCGCGGCGGGTCGTGCCGCGGCATTGCCTACCGCCTCTCGCCGCCGACGCTCGCCGCCGAGATCGATTATCTGTGGACGCGCGAGATGACCGGCTTCGTCTATCACATGACGAAGCTGCGCATGACGACCGAGCGCGGCCCCACGCCGGGTTATGCGTTCACCGTGCGCCGCGATTCGCGCGATTACGCCGGCCGCCTCGCGCCCGAGGCGGCCGCGCGCATCATCGCGTCCTCAAAGGGCGACCGCGGCACCGGCCGCGATTATCTCGCCAACACGGTGCGCCACCTGGAGGAACTCGGCATCGCCGACGGCGCGCTGCACCGGATCGAGCGCCTCGTTGCCGCATTAGCCTGAGCGGCAAAGCCCGTCTATGATGCGGCGATGCATGTTTTTCTGACAGTCCTTCTCGTCCTGGCGATGGTCGGTGTGCTGATCGCGCTCGGGGTCGGCGTCGCCACCATGCTCAAGGGCGGCAACCCGCGCCGCTCCAACAAGATGATGCAGCTGCGCGTCGTGATGCAGGCGGTGGCGCTCCTGGTGCTCGCGATCCTGATGATGATGGCCTCGAACCGCTAGAAACGGGGCGGCTGATGGTCAAGCTCACCCGCATCTACACGCGCGGCGGCGACAAGGGGAGGACCTCGCTCGGCGACGGCACGCGGGTGGCGAAGCAATCGCTGCGCGTCGAGGCCTACGGCACCGTCGACGAGGCCAACGCCGCGCTCGGCCTCGCGCGCCTCCACACCGCCGGCGACGAGGATGCGATGCTGGCGCGCATTCAGAACGACCTCTTCGATCTCGGCGCCGATCTCTGCACGCCCGAGGGCGGCCGCCGCGGCGGAGCTAATTCCCGGGGGGCGTTGCGCATCGTCGCCGCGCAGGTGAAGCGGCTCGAAACCGAGATCGACGCCATGAACGCCGCGCTCGCGCCGCTTACTTCCTTCGTGCTGCCCGGCGGCTCGCCGGCGGCCTCCCATCTCCACCTCGCGCGTACCGTGACCCGTCGCGCCGAGCGTCTTGCCTGCGCTCTCGCCGCCGCCGAGCCGGTCAACCCCGAGGCGATCAAATACTTGAACCGGCTGTCGGACCACCTCTTCGTGCTCGGCCGCCGGCTCAACGGCAACGGCGCCCAGGACGTGCTGTGGCGCCCCGGCCTCACCCGCGACGACAAGAAAAGCGCTTAGTTTATTCGTCGCCCCCGCGGAAGCGGGGGCCCAGGGTTAGCGATGGAACGGTCGCTCTGGGTTCCCGCCTGCGCGGGAACGACGAAAGGAAGGAGATTGGGGGAATGGTTACGTTAGAACTGATGAAGGCGATTTCCGCCGCGTTCAACAGCCGCGATGTCGACCGCATCGTCTCGTTCTTCGCCGAGGACGGCGTGTTCTGCCTGTCGCGCGGGCCGGAGCCGGTCGGCCGCACCTTGAGGGGCAAGGCGGTGATCCG
>JASHUW010000019.1 GCA_030039815.1 Alphaproteobacteria bacterium | reverse complement strand
GGTCGTTGAATCGACGCGGGTCAGCGCCTCCTCGTAAGAGAGGAACAATCCTTCGTGCGCGGTATAGAACTCGGTCTCGCGGATCTGCGGGGTCGTTTCCGAGGTGATGCCGCAGGCTTCCATGAAGCCCAGCGTCTCGGTCAGGCGGTCGGCGAGCTCGCGGTATCGCTCGCCCTGCGTCGACTCGGCGACAAAATCCTGGTTCCAGGCATGGACGCGGTGCAGATCGGCATAGCCACCCTGGGCGAAGGCGCGCAGCAGGTTGAGCGTCGCCGCCGATTGGCTGTAGGCCTGGACCATGCGCGCGGGATCGGGGACGCGGGCTTCGGCGTCGAACTCGATGCCGTTGATGATGTCGCCGCGATAGGACGGCAGCGTCACGCCGTTCTGCGTCTCGGTGTCGGAGGAGCGCGGCTTGGCGAACTGCCCGGCCATACGCCCGACCTTCACCACCGGCATCCCGGCACCGAAGGTCAGCACCACCGCCATCTGCAACAGCACCTTGAACATGTCGCGGATGTTGTTGGGATGGAACTCGGCGAAGCTCTCGGCGCAGTCACCGCCCAGCAGCAGGAACGCCTGGCCGTTGGCGACGGCGGCGAGACGGTCCTGCAGCCGCCGCGCCTCGCCGGCGAAGACCAGCGGCGGGTAGCCGCGCAGCGTCGTCTCGACGCGCTTCAACGCGGCTTCGTCGGCATAGCCCGGCACCTGCCGGATCGGCAGGCCGCGCCAACTATCGGGTGACCATTTCTTGCTCATCGCAACCTACCTTGGCGCAGGCCGGGCTGGGTGTCGAGACTCGGGTTACGCATGGAACACCTCCGGGTTGGAAGCAACTCCACCTGGGGCGTCAGTCGGATCAGGGTGAGGGGAGAGGTTGTCCCTGAAACACGAAAGCCGCCTCGGTCGGGCGGCTTCGGGGAAAACGCAAACGCGATCCTAGGCCGCCGAACCGTACCGGCGGTAATAAAATCGCGCGACGAGAAGCGAGCTGATCGGCTTCATGGGCGCGGAACCTACGCGCGAGCGGCGAGCGATGCAAGGGGTTTGCGCGCCGCAAGAAGAGATGCAACCGACGCTCGACGGCGAGGAATGCGAGCGGCGTCACCGGCTCGTCTCAATGGACGAGAAGCCACAGCTTCGCCTGGCCAATCCCGCCCGCCGCGGCCTTTTGCATCCAGAAGCGCGCCTGAGCCAGGTCGGCTGGAACGCCCTCTCCGCGCGAATAAGCGAGGCCGAGCGAATGCTGGGCATTGGCGTCGCCATGCTCGGCCGCCTTCCGAAACCATTTCGCCGCTTCGGTTTTGTCCTGCGCGACGCCTGTTCCGTTGGAATAGAGCAAGCCGATATTGTTCTCCGCCCGTGCCTCGCCCTGATCCGCGGCTTTTCGGTACCAACGCATCGCCTCTGCCGGGTCCTTGGCGACGCCAAGTCCGTCGTCATACATCACGCCCAGATTGTATTGGGCCTCGGCGAACCCCTGATCCGCCGCCTTGTTGAACCAGCGCATCGCTTCCGCATAGTCCTGCGGCACGTTGTGTCCGTGCGCGTAGATCGCACCCACGTTCTCCTCGGCCTCGGCATCGCCCTGGTCCGCGGCTTTGCGATACCAGCGCATCGCCTCGGTCCAATCCTGCGCGACCCCGTGGCCGTTCGCATACAGCGCGCCGATATTGTTCTCGGCATGAACATCGCCTTGGTCGGCCGACATCCGGTACCATCGCATCGCCTCGGCGAAATCCTGCGGAACCCCGCGCGCCCGGTCGTAGAGAAGACCAAGGTTGAATTCGGCCGATGCGTTGCCCTGGTCGGCGGCAATGCGGAACAATCGCGCCGACTCCGCATAATCCTGGCGCGCGTAGGCCTCAGCGCCTTTGTCGAGGGCTTCTTGAGCTGAAATCGGCGCGTCGCCAGCCGCTTGCGGGCTAGCGGCCCCTTGCGCCAGCGCAGCCGGTAAGGACGGCAGCATCGCCGCCAGGGCCAACCCGGCGATCGACGCAGCGACCGTGATCCAATTGCGGTGATGGCGAGCGATCATTCCAAGCCCCCCTTGCGCAGGCGATACGCGCGCCTCGCCATCGCGGTTCCTCGCTTCGCGACTATCGTTCCACGACAAACGGACGGAGAGCGTCGGCAAATTCTTCTTCCGACAGACGGTGCTCTATGAGTTCGACGGTTGGGCCTTCCCAATACTCCGAGTCTTCAATATCCAGGTCGTAACCATTCAGCCGAAGGAAGTGCCACATCGAGCCAAACGCCGTCCGCTTGTTGCCCTGCTCGAAGGCATGCGCCTGCGCGATACCCGCCAACAATCTAACAGCAAGCGTGACGATATCTTCTTCGCCGTAAGCGAATGCGTTTTGTGGGCGTGCCAGAGCGCCTTCGAGCAGGCCGATGTCACGAAGGAAATGCCGTTCTCCCGTTTCCTCGACTTCAAGTCTGTTCTTCTCGATTACCGCGTCGATCGGCAGCCAGCGCGGCTCACTTGGCAAGGGCGGCTCGCAGTTTGGGGAATCGGGCCATGAACTCGCGGCTCAGCGCTTCGTGATCGACTTCGCCCTTCATCGGCTTGGCGCGCAGCACTTTTTTCTCCGCGCGCGGCTTCGCGGCGGGCTTCTTGGGTGTGGTGTCGCGGTCGATCGTGTCCATGGCGTCAATGTGTGCCCGTCGGGCCTCGCGCGCAAGATCGCCCTCACCCGCTTCGCTGCGTTGCCGCTCAGCATCCCCTCCCGCAACGCGGGAGAGGGAAATCCCAGGACGGAGTGGCGGGAGGGCTACTCCGCCGCGGCCTTCTCCGGCGGGCGGACGTACTTGTCGCGCATCGTGACGAACTCCTCGGCGGCGCTCGGGTGGATGCCGACCGTCG
>JASHUW010000272.1 GCA_030039815.1 Alphaproteobacteria bacterium | reverse complement strand
GCCGCGAACGCGGCCGACTCGATCAAAATCGGCTTTCCAATCCCCATGTCGGGCTTCGCCGCGGTCTACGGCATGCCAATCCTGAAGGGCGCCGAGATGGCGGTCCAGGAGATCAACGCCGAAGGCGGCGTGCTCGGCCGCAAGCTCGAGCTGCTGGAGCGCGACAGCAAGGCCAATGCCGACGAGGCGGTGCGCGTTTCACGCGAGCTCATCATCAAGGACAATGTCGATTTCCTGGTCGGCACGCTGACCTCGGCCGAGGCGCCGGCGGTGTCGACCGTCGCCAAGGAAAACAAAATCATCCTGATCGCGCCGGCATCGGAAACGATGATGCTGACCGACGCCGAGCACATCCATCCTTATATCTTCCGTATCGCCACCAACACCGATATCGAAGGTCAGGCGGGGGCGGCCGAAATGGCGAAGTGGAAGAACGTCAAGACCGTCGCGACGATCTCGCCCGATTACGCCTATGGCCGCGACGTCGAGGCCGCTTTCATCAAAGAACTGAACAAGCTGCGGCCCGACATCACCATCGTCGATCAGCAGTGGCCCAAGCTCGGCGAGCCCGATTTCACCGCTTTCATCACCGCGCAAATGGCAAAGAGGCCGGATGCGATCCACTGTTCGCTGTTCGCCGGCGATTTTGTGACCTTTTCCAAGGAGGCGGCCGGGCTCGGCTATTTCAAGGCGGTCGACAACCGGGTCGTCGACGGCGCCGTGGTCGGCAGCACCGACGAGGCGCAGGCGCTGGGCGCGGATTACCCCTACGGGATCATCGGCAACGCGTACGATCCGGTGATCTTCAGCGGCGGCAACGAGCCGCCCGAGCACAAGAAGTTCATCGCCGACCTGAAGAACTTTACGCACCAGGAATACGCGTCAAGCTGGTCGGTCATCGGCTACCAGTCGATCTATGCGTTGGCCGACGGCATCAAGAAGGCCGGCGACACCAAGTCGGACGACGTGTCGAAGGCAATGGAAGGGATGACCTTCGATACGCCTGTCGGCAAGCGCAGTTTCAGTGCCAAGTCGCACGAGACCTTCGCGCCCGAATACTGGGGCGTGATGACGAAGGACCCGAACTACCCGTTCGCGATCATCAAGGATCCGCAGCTGCTCCCGGCGTCGTACGCGACGAATTGACGATAGCAGCGTCGGCTCGCCGCGGCGGTTGAGGCGCGCGGCGAGGAACTGCCATCTGCGGTAAATTCGCGCGGCAGAGTCGCGTTCTTGACAGGGCTCGCCCCTGCGAACATTGTCTCGCGCCTTAAACCGATAAGGGGCGCGCCGCCGCACCCTGCCGCGGCGTTTGTTGGGGAGGAATTTCATGCGGTTGCAACATTGTCTGGGCTTGGCCCTCGCCGTCGCGGCGAGCGTGCCGCTGGCCGCCAGAGCCGACGACACCATCAAGATCGGATTCCCGATCCCGCTATCGGGCCCGACCGCGGTTTACGGCGAGCCGATCCTCAAGGGCGCGCAGATGGCGGTTCAAGAGATCAATGCGGCGGGCGGTGTACTTGGCAAGAAGCTCGAATTGCTGCCGCGCGACAGCAAGGCCAACGCCGACGAGGCGGTGCGCCTGGCGCGCGAGCTGATTATCAAGGACAGTGTCGATTTCCTCGCGGGAACCCTGACCTCTGCCGAAGCCCCGGCGGTATCGACCGTCGCGAAGGAAAACAAGATTGTCTTTGTCGCGCCGACCGCAAAGCTAACGCAGTTGACCCTGCCGCCGCAGCTGCACCCCTATGTCTTCCGAGTTTCCTCCAACACCGCGGTGGAAGGACAGGCCGGCGCATCGCTGATGGCGAAGTTCACGGACGTCAAGACGGTCGCGACGATCGCCCCCGATTACGCTTACGGTCGGGATTCGGCGGCTGATTTTATCACCGCGCTCAAGAAGCTCCGGCCCGATATCACGATCGTCGACCAGGAATGGCCGAAGCTCGGCGAGGCCGATTTCACCCCGTTCATCAACGCGCAGATGGGCAAGAAGCCGGATGCGGTCTATTGCTCGCTGTTTGCCGGCGACTTTGTCACCTTCACCAAGGAAGCGACGCCGCTCGGCTATTTCAAGGCGATCAACAACCGCCTGCTAGACCCGGCCGAGGTCGGCACGATCGATGAGGCGCAAGCGCTCGGCGATCAGTACCCGTATGGCATCATCGCCGATGCTTACGACCCCGTTGTTTGGGGCGGCGCGAATGAACCGGCCGAGCACAAGACCTTCGTGAAGGACCTTCAGACGTTCATGAAGTCGCAATACGGCTCGGGTTGGGCCATCGTCGGCTATGAAGCGATCGAGGCGCTTTCCCAGGGCATCAAAAAAGCAGGCAGCACCAAGAGCGACGATGTCGCCAAGGCGATGGTGGGCATGACCTTCGACACACCGGTCGGCAAGCGGACTTTCAACGCCGATCATGAGACTCTCAGCCCCGAGTACTGGGGTACGATGGTGAAGGAAGCGGCCTATCCCTTCGCCATCATCAAGGACCCGCAACTGTTGCCGGCACCCACGACCAACTGACGCAGACATCTGGGTAGGCGTCGCCCGAGACGGGTCGGGCGACGCCGAAATTTCGGGAGATCGATAGGCGGTGGCGCCCTCGTTTTTGTTCAGTCAATTCATGGGCGGCCTGACCACCGCGATGTTCCTGTTCCTGATCGCATCGGGGCTGTCGCTGGTGTTCGGCATCATGCGCGTGATCAATTTCGCGCATGGCTCGTTCTATATGCTCGGCGCCTACCTGGCCTGGCAGGGGGTGCAGTGGTTCCACCCGACCGGCCCCGGGTTTTGGGCCGCGTCGCTGTTCGCGGCATGCGGCGTCGGGGTTCTCGGCGCAGTGGTCGAGCGGCTCTTTTTCCGCTCGCTGTACGGCCGCGAGGAGCTCTACCAGCTGCTGTTCACCTACGCGCTGGTGCTGATCCTCGGGGACGCGGCGAAGTTCCTGTGGGGCACCGATCAGCTATCGGTGTCGACCCCGCCGGTGCTGGCCGGCAGCGTGCAGATTTTCGGCAGCACCCAGCCGCTCTACAACCTGTTCATTATGGCCATTGGCCCGCTCATTGCGTTCCTTGGCTGGCTGGTGCTGAACCGCAGCGGCGTGGGGCGGATGGTGCGGGCTGCGCAGATGGACCGAGAGATGCTCGACGCGCTCGGCGCCAATGTCGGCACGATCTATACGGGCATGTTCGTGTTCAGCTCGTTCCTCGCCGGGTTGTCGGGTGCGCTGGTGACGCCGATCCAGAGCATCGTACCGGGAATGGACGTGTTGATCATTGTGCAGGCCTTCATCGTCGTCGTGATCGGCGGCATGGGGTCGTTCTGGGGCACGTTCTGGGGTTCGGTGATCTATGGTGAGGTCCTGTCCTTCGGCATCCTCATCTTTCCCGGGTTCTCGCTGTTTTCGGTGTTCGCGCTGATGGCGGTGATCCTGATCGTGCGCCCATGGGGCCTGTTCGGGCGGCCGCTATGACGAGCGAAACGACGACCACGACAACGACGGGTGTGGCGGAGGCGACCCCGGCGGCGCCGGCCAGCCAGATGATCGGCGGCGGTTCGAGCGTCATCGGCCGAATCCCCTGGACGCTGATTGTCTTTCTGGTTGCCTGCTCGGTGCCGTGGATCGGCGGGCGCTACAACACCTTCCTCGCCGAGCAGATCGCGATCGACGCGTTGTTCGCGGTGAGCCTCAACCTGCTGCTCGGCACCACCGGCCTCGTCTCGTTCGGGCATGTCGCCTATTTCGGCGTCGGCGCCTATGTCTGCGGCATCCTGATGAAGACGTACAACGTGCCGTTCATCCTCGCCTTCCCGGCGGCGGGTCTGGGGGCGGCGTTGTTCGCGCTGGTCTCGGGCTATTTCTGCGTGCGCCTCATCAAGCTTTATTTCGCGATGCTGACGCTGGCGTTCTCGCAGATCATCTGGGCCATCGCCTATAAATGGAACGACGTCACCGGCGGCGACCAGGGACTGCCGGAAATTCCATTTCCCAGCTTTGACTGGCTGAATCACGTTCCGTGGCTCGGCGATTTGAAAACCAGCGACCAGTTCTATCTGCTGACCGTGCTGTTGATCGCGATATCGCTCGCGATCATCCACCGTATCGTCCGCTCGCCGTTCGGGCGCGTGCTGACGACGATCCGCGACAATCCCGAGCGCGCCGCCTTCATCGGCGTCAATGTCAAGCTGTACCAGCTTGCCGCGTTTGTCGTCGCCGGAACCTTCGCCGGTTTCGCCGGTGCGCTCTACGGGCTTTTCAGTCGCGGCGTGTTTGCCGATTACGTGTTCTGGTCGAAATCCGCCGAGGTGATGATCATGACCATCCTCGGCGGCATGGATTACTTCTGGGGCCCGCCGATCGGCGCGTTCGCCCTCGTTTGGCTCAATCAGGAAATCACCGACTACACCCAGTATTGGCCGTTCTTCCTCGGTGCGATCCTGCTGGTGCTGCTGTTCGGCTTCCCCGGCGGCATTCTCGGCGGGGTCGATATGCTGTGGCAGCGTCTGCGGAGGGCCCGCCGTGCTTGAGGTGCGCGGGCTCAACAAATCGTTCTCCGGTTTTCGCGCGGTCTCGGATGTCGACCTCACCGTCGAAACCGGCCAGATCGCCGCGGTGATCGGCCCGAACGGCGCCGGCAAATCGACGCTGTTCAATCTCATCACCGGTCATTTGCGGCCGGATACCGGCTCGGTGCGCCTCGACGGGCGCGACATCACCGGCGCAGCCCCGCACCGGATCGTGCGCATGGGGGTGGGCCGCTCGTTCCAGCGCACCAACATCTTCGCCAAGCTGACGGTGTTCGAAAACCTGCAAGCCGCGTTTCTGGTGCATCGCGGCCGCGGGCGCGATTTCTGGTCGCGCGCCGCGGCGCTCTACCGCGACGACACCGAGCGGCTGCTCGCCTCGATCGGTCTCGTGGATCAGCGCGACACAGTGGCCGGAACACTGAGCTACGGTAACCAGAAGCAGCTCGAACTGGGGCTGGCGCTGGCGAGCGACCCGGCGCTGCTGCTGCTCGACGAGCCGACCGCCGGCATGTCGGCGACCGAGACGCATGACACGATCCGCCTCATCGAGCGCATCGCCGGTGAGCGCTCGCTGACGCTGCTCTTCACCGAGCATGATATGGACGTCGTCTTCCAGATCGCACAGAAGATCGCGGTGCTGCATCAAGGCCGGGTGATCGCCGATGGCGCGCCGGAAGAGGTGCGCGCCGACCCCGAAGTGCGCCGCGTCTATTTGGGCGAGCACTAGCTCCATGTCGGAACCGCTGCTCACCGTCGAGAACATCCACACGGCCTACGGCCTGAGCCGGGTGCTGTTCGGCATTTCGCTCGAGGTCAAAGCCGGCGAATGCGTCTGCCTCCTCGGGCGCAACGGCGTCGGCAAGACGACGACGATGCGCTCGGTCATGGGGCTGACGCCGCCCGCGAGCGGTCGCGTGGTGTGGAAGGGCCGCGACATCGCCGGCCGGACGCCGCATCAGGTGGCGCGCGCCGGCATCGGCTTCGTGCCCGAGGACCGGCGGATATTCCCCGAGTTGACGGTGTGGGAAAACCTCGACGTCGCGGCGCGCGCCGGCGGCCGCCGCGGCCATTGGACCATCGAGACGGTCTACGAGCTTTTCCCGAAGTTGGAGGAGCTGCGCAACCGCCAGGGCGGCTTCCTGTCGGGCGGCGAGCAGCAGATGCTGACCATCGCCCGCACGCTGATGGGCAACCCCGAGCTCCTGCTGCTCGACGAGCCGTCCGAAGGGCTGGCGCCGCTGGTCGTCGACATGCTGCGTGAGAAGATCGGTACGTTGCGCGACCAGGGCCTCACCATCCTCCTCGCCGAACAGGGGGTAGAGTTCTGTCTCGCCCTCGCCGACCGCGTCTACGTGCTCGAAAAAGGCGCGGTACGCCATTCCGGCCCGGCCGCCGAGCTGCGCGACAACAAAGAGTTGCGCGAGCAGCTCATGGCGATCTGAGCGCGGATCAGAGAACGATCCGCACTGCCTCGTCGGCGGTTTCCAGCTTCGTACCGAAACGAGCGCTGCACTCCTCGATCCTGGCGAGCGTGGCGCTTTCGTTTGCGGGAAGGCAGAGGACGGTCTCGTTGGCGTCGTTGTGGCGCACGAAACGGAAGCTTGCCTCCTTGACGGCAGCGGCGTCGACCTCGATCCGCGCCATCATGCCGATCCAGTCGCCGTGGCGGCGGCCGCCATGGCCGGTATGGAACGAGAAACTGCCGAGCCCATAGAAGATCGGCTTCCCCTTATACGCCTCAACGGGGAGCGAATAATGCGGCCCGTGGCCGATGACGATGTCGGCGCCGGCGTCGATCGCGGCATGCGCGATCTCGGTCATGTAGTCGAGCACCTCCTCGCCGAGCCCCCAATGGCACGAGGCGACGACAATGTCGGTTGTCTTGCGCAAGGCGGCGATGTCGTCGGCAAATTGCGCGAGATAGGCGCGGTCCGGCCAGGTAACGATGATCGGTGGGACGCCAGGCCGGTTCATCGGCGGGATTTCCGGCCGCGTCTTGTGCGCCGGGACCTGGTAGGCGGTATGGGCACGCAGCGCGGCGATGCCGACGCTTTTCGCGCCCGCCTCGTGGTTGGTCGGCCAATAGACCGAGCTGCGCTGCAGAAAACCGAACCGTACCCCGCCGCGCTCGACGATCGCCGGCCGGCGCGCCGCCGCGAGATCGGCGCCGGCGCCGGTATGGGCGATGTCGAGCCGATCGAGCTGGGCGATCGAGCCGAGGATCGCCGCGCCGCCGTAATTGACGTTGTTGGCCTGCCCGACCGCGCTGAAACCGCCGAGCTTCAGCGCCTCGCCGCCGATCGCCGGGTCGGCGAAGAACCCTTCCTGCTCGACGCTGTGGCCGTCCGGCGGGTGATAGAGCAGGCATTCGAGATTGCCGAACACGGCATCGGCACCGGCAAACGCCTCGCCCATTCGGCGGAACGGCACCGCCGGGTCGGCGACATTCATCAGATTGACGTCGCCGACGAGCACCAGCGAAACCGGCATCGGCTTTCTCCCGGTAGACGGCAGAGCTAAGCCTCGACGTCCTCTTCCTCGGCGGCGCGGGCGGCGATCTCGGCCTCGATATCGGCGAGCGATTTCTTGCCGCGGGTCGCCTTGGTGACCGCCT
>JASHUW010000271.1 GCA_030039815.1 Alphaproteobacteria bacterium | reverse complement strand
AGCAGCATGACCGGTGAGCTAACTACCCCCAGGGCCCGAAGCCGATATCGCCATCGCCGATCACCGCCACCGGCCCAACGCCGGGCTGCCCAGGGCGCGCGCCACCGGTAATTGGAGGTTTCCAACTGATAGAAAAGTGGGCAATGCCTCCTGAACTTTAATATGCCTTGGCGAGTTCCCACTCATCGTGGCGAGCTGTGAGCGATGGTCATCGAGTTGGCCCTGTAATTTCACTAGATTTTCTGGCGCGCGGACAATCAGCGAATAGACGAATGATGCCCAGGCAATGCGTGATTTTTCAGTGAGATCGACTTCCCCTATCCCCCTGTCGAGCATAGCCTGCAAAGCTGTTGAAGCTCGGTCATCGAGCTTCTGCATAAATTCGTGCTCGACGTACCGGGCTTTTTCCAGCGGAAGGCCAGGCACCGAATACAGCCCGTGTACGAACCCCGTTCCCTTGGGGCCAATTCTTTTATGTGCAACTTCTCGGTACGGTCGACTGAATTCGCAAAGTTGGTTATCGGCGCCGTTCCACTGGCTCAGATAAAACACCGGAACGTAATGATCTCTGCCTTCTTTCGACATTTGCGCGATATAGGGATGAGTGAGTCGTCTTCCAACTTTTGATGATCTGGTGCCAGCCGCCGCGATCTGCGACACCCTTAGGTCTGCCGCTTGTCCGCGCTCTCTGCGATAATGCCGGCGGAAGGCGCGCGCCCCGGGGACATCGCTAAAGAGCACGGCGCCACGGGGGCGCCTTAGAGGACACGGCATGATCGACGAGATCGGGCATTTCGCCCTGGTGCTGGCGCTGTGCGTCGCCGTGATCCAGGCGAGCGTGCCGCTTTACGGCGCCGCGCGCGGCGACGGCGCGCTGATCGCGCTGGCGCGGCCGGCGGCGCTGGCGCAATTCGTCTTTATCGCGACCGCGTTTCTCGCGCTGATGCACGCCTATGCGACGAGCGACTTCTCGATGCTCAACGTCGCGGCCAATTCCTCCATTGAAAAGCCGCTGCTCTACAAGATCACCGGCGTGTGGTCGAACCACGAAGGGTCGATGATCCTTTGGGTGTTCATGCTGGCGCTGTTCGGCGCCGGCGTGGCGGTGTTCGGCGGCAACCTGCCGCCGGCGCTGCGGGCGCGGGTGCTGTCGGTGCAGGGGATGATCTGCGTCGGCTTCCTGTTGTTCATCCTCTTCACCTCGAACCCCTTCCTGCGGCTTTTCCCGGTGCCGGCCGACGGCCAGGGCCTCAACCCGATCCTCGAGGATCGCGGTCTCGCGTTCCACCCGCCGATGCTCTACGCCGGCTATGTCGGCTTCTCGATCTCGTTCTGCTTCGCGGTCGCCGCGCTGATCGAAGGCCGGGTCGACCCGGCCTGGGCGCGCTGGGTGCGGCCGTGGACGCTGGCCGCCTGGTGCGCGCTCACCATCGGCATCGCGATGGGCAGCTGGTGGTCGTACTACACGCTCGGTTGGGGCGGCTGGTGGTATTGGGACCCGGTCGAAAACGCATCCTTCATGCCGTGGATCATCGGCACCGCGCTGTTGCACTCGGCGATCGTCGTCGAGAAGCGCGACACCTTGAAGGCGTGGACCATCCTCCTCGCCATCCTCACCTTCTCGCTGTCGCTGATCGGCACGTTCCTCGTGCGCTCGGGCGTCTTGACCTCGGTGCACGCCTTCGCCGAGGACCCGCGGCGCGGCGTCTTCATCCTGCTGCTGCTCGGAGTCGCGACCGGCGGCGCGCTGCTGCTCTACGCGATCCGCGCGCCGAGCCTCAAGGGCGGCGGCCTGTTCGCGCCGATCTCGCGCGAGGGCGGCCTCTTGCTCAACAATTTGCTGCTCACCACCGCCGCGGCGACGGTGCTGATCGGCACGCTCTACCCGCTCTTTCTGCAGGTCGTCGCCGGCAAGATGGTGTCGGTCGGGCCGCCGTTTTTCGACATGACCTTTGTCCCGATCATGATCCCGCTGCTGGTGGCGATGGCCGTAGGGCCGCTCTTGTCGTGGAAGCGAGGTGATTTGTGGGCCGCTTTGCAGCGGCTGAAAATCGCCTTCTCGATCGCCGCTTTCGTGTCGGTGCTGACCTTGTTCGTGATGGGGGTGAAATCGGTCGGCGCCGCCTGCGGCCTGGCGCTCGCCGCCTGGCTCTTCGCCGCGACGATCGTCGAGTGGGCCGAGCGCATCCATCTTTTCTCCGAGCCGCTCAGCGGCAGCTTCCGCCGCGCGCTGCGCCTGCCGCGCGCCGCCTGGGGGATGACCTTCGCCCATGCCGGGATGGCGGTGGTCGTCGCCGGCATCACCGGCTCGTCGGCCTGGACGGTCGAGAAGATCGTCAGCGTCAAGCCGCCCGGCTCGGTCGAGCTCGCCGGCTACACCGTCGCGCTCGACGCCGTGACCGACGCCAAGGGCCCCGACTACACCGCGACCCGCGCCGATATCCGTCTCTTGAAGGGCGACCGCCTCGTCACCGCGATGCACCCGGAAAAGCGCTTCTTCCCGCGCGAGAACGGCAGCCAGACCGATGTCGCGATCCGCACCAACCTCTTGGCCGATGTCTATGCGGTGATCGGCGACCCGGACGGCAAGGGCGGCTATACGCTGCGCCTCTATTACAACCCGCTGGTGCCGTGGATCTGGCTCGGCG
>JASHUW010000270.1 GCA_030039815.1 Alphaproteobacteria bacterium | reverse complement strand
TGTTGAAGAACCGCTCGAGGATATGAACGACGAACTCCATCGGCGTGTAGTCGTCATTCAGCATCAGGACCTTGTACATGGCAGGCTTCTTCGTCTTCGGCTTCGACTTGACGATGACGCCTGTGCCGGGTCCTTCCTCGTTGCCGTTCTTTCCGTTGCCGCTCATCCAGGGCCTGCGCAAGTGACGGTGCATGCCGTCACCTATGATATGGGCTTTGGCCCGCCGCGGAAATGACTTTTCCGGGTTCACGACAGCGACAAATGGCAAACGCGCGGTTGTGCCGGGTGGGGTCGCTCCGCGCCCGGTCATTCTGATCGGCGCGGCCGGGCGAGCAATCCCTCGATCATCGACGCGATCGCCATGCCGCGATGCAACACGGCATCGACCGCGATGACGATCGGCATCTCGACCCCCAGCCCGCCCGCGAGCGCGGCGATCGACGCGGCGCTGGCGACACCCTCGACCACCGAGCGGCTGCCCGCCAGCGCGTCGCCCAGGCTTTGACCGCGCCCCAACGCGACGCCGAGCGCGTGGTTGCGCGACAGCCCGCCGCAGCAGGTCAGCACCAGATCGCCGAGTCCGGAGAGACCGGCAAAGGTTTCGGCCCGCGCGCCCTTGGCGAGGCCGAGCCGCGTCATCTCGGCGAGGCCGCGAGTGATGAGCGCGGCCCGCGCATTGTCGCCGAGTCTGAGGCCGTCGACGATGCCGCAGGCGATCGCCAGCACGTTCTTGACCGCGCCGCCGAGCTCGACCCCGGTCACATCTTCCGACAGATACGGGCGGAACCGCGGATTGCCGAGCGCTGTCGCGAAGAATTCGGCGAGGGCCGGATCATGGCTGGCGATCACCACTGCGGTCGGCAAATCGCGCGCCACCTCGGCCGCGAAACTCGGGCCCGACAGCACCGCGATCGGCGTCGCCGGCCGGAATTCGGCAACGAGCTCCGCCATCGTCTTCAGCGAACCGGTTTCGATGCCCTTGGCGCACAGCAGCAGCGGCAGGTTTGCGGGCAGGGTGGGGCCGAACGCGACCAATGTATCGCGCTGGAACTGGGCCGGGACGGCGATCAACGCGGCGTCGGCGCCGGCGAGGGCAGCGCCACGGTCAGTGGTCGCGGCGATCGCGGGATCGAGCGCGACGCCCGGCAGATATACCGGGTTCTCATGGTGCCGGTTGATCGCCTCGGTGATCGCGGTGCCGCGTGCCCAGATCGCGACATCGCCACCGGCGCGGCGGGCAACGGTGGCCAGCGCGGTGCCCCAGGCCCCGGCTCCGATGATCGCAAGCCGGGTCATCGCGGCATCTTGGGCGCGAACGCCGTCGGGTCGAGCGGCCAGCGCGGATACACTTTCGCGTCGAGCGAGTCGGCAAGACCGAGGCGCAACCGCTCGAGCCCGGCCCAGGCGATCATCGCGCCGTTGTCCGTACACAGCGCCGGTGGCGGCGCGACAAAGGCGATCCCGGCATCAGCCGCAAGGCCGGCGAGCCGTACGCGAAGTTGCGCGTTCGCGGCCACGCCGCCGGCCGCGACCAGCACCCGGCCTTCCGGATAATGGGCGCGGAACCAACGCACCGCACGCGCGGTGCGGTCGACGAGGTGATCGCAGATCGCGAGCTCGATCGACGCCGCGAGATCGGCGACGGCTTGGTCATCGTTCGGGGCGAGCGCCGCGACACGCTCGCGCACCGCGGTTTTGAGGCCCGAAAAGGACAGGTCGCAGCCGTCGCGGCCTTGCAGCGGGCGGGGCAGCGGAAAGCGGCGCGGGTTGCCGCGCCGCGCCCGCTCGGCGATGGCCGGGCCGCCCGGATAGGGCAGGTCCAAAAGCTTGGCGCTCTTGTCGAAGGCTTCGCCTGCCGCGTCGTCGAGCGTGGTGCCGAGCTGGCGGTAACGGCCGACGCCGGTACAGACCAGCAGCTGCGTGTGCCCGCCCGATACCAGCAGCAGCAGATAGGGAAATGCGACCGCATCGCTCAGCCGCGCGGTTAGCGCATGCGCTTCGAGGTGGTTGACCGCGGCGAATGGCTTTTTCGCCGCCCAGGCGATGCCCTTCGCCGCCGTGGTGCCGACAATCAGCCCGCCGACGAGGCCCGGCCCGGCCGCGGCGGCGACTCCGTCCAGATCGGCAAAGCCTAGCCCCGCCTCGTCGAGCACGGCGGCGATCAGCCGGTCGAGATGGTCGAGATGGGCGCGCGCCGCGATCTCCGGCACGATGCCGCCATAGGGCGCGTGCTCCGCAAGTTGCGACTGCACCATGTTGGCGCGGATCGCCGGCTGGTCGCGATCGTCGCCAACCACGGCGACTGCGGTTTCGTCGCAACTCGTCTCGATGCCGAGGATGTTCATGGGCCAGATATAAGCACTATCCCGGCGCAAGCCGGGACCCATTTGTCCAGCGACCCGGGCGATTGAAGCAGGAGCCCGGCTGCGGCCGGGGTGCGCGCGCGGCTATTTCGCCTCGCCGGCTTCGTACGTCTTGAGCACCTTGTCGGTCGCCGCCTCGATCTCAAGCAATTTCACCGCATAGCCCCACAACAGCGAGGTGTGGCGGAGCACCGAACGGCAGCTCTTCTCCTCGAGCAGCACGCCGTCATGAACGTAATGCGCCAGCACCAGCTGGCGGTCGCCGGTCAGGTCGACATCGACGATCTGGATGTCGGGCTCACGGCGCGACAGATCGTACTGTTTCGACAGCGCGCTCCTGATCTTGCGGTAGCCGATCTCGTCGTGGATCGCCTCGACCCGCAGCGACGGCTTCGACGCGTCGTCGTTGATCTGGAACAGCTTGAAGTGCCGGATCATCTCCGGGCTGAGGTACTGCAGGATGAAGCTTTCGTCGCGATAATTGGCCCAGGCATGGCGCAGGACGCCATAGGGGTCCTGATTGCCGGCGATGTCGGCGAACCACTCGCGGTCTTCCGGCTTCGGGTCGGTGCAAATGCGCTTGATGTCGTCCATCATCGAGAAGCCGAGCGCATAGGGGTTGAGCCCGCCGTAGCGCGGATCGTCGAACCCCGGCTGGAACACGACGCTCGAATGCGAATGCAGAAATTCGAGCATCGCGCCTTCGGTGATGAGGCCGCGGTCGTGCAACCGGTTCATGATCTCGTAGTGGACGAACGTGGCGCAGCCCTCGTTCATCACCTGCGTCTGCCGCTGCGGGTAAAAATACTGTGAGACATGTCGAACGATGCGGATCAGCTCGCGCTGCCAATCTTCGAGCCGCGGCGCGCGCTTCTCGATGAAATAGAGCAAGTTCTCCTCGGGCAGGCCGAGCTTGCGCTTCATGTCCTGGCGCTGATCCTCGGCATCTTGATCGTCCTCATCCTTGTCGGGGACGGGCACGGTGCGCCACAGATCGTTGAAGGTCTGCTCGTCATAGGCCAAGCGTTCGGCCATGCGCCGCTTTTCCTCGGCGAGATTGGGGCGGCCGCGGCGGGCGTAGCGGTTGACGCCGTGGTCCTTCAGCGCGTGGCCAGCGTCGAGAATGCGCTCGACGGCATCCATTCCGTATTTCTCTTCGCACTTCGCGACGTAGTCGCGGGCAAAGCTCAGATAATCGAGGATGCCTTCGGCGTCGGTCCATTGCCGATAGAAATAATTGTTCTTGAAGAAGTGATTATGGCCGAACCCGGCATGCGCGATGACCAGGGTCTGCATGGTCATGGAGTTCTCCTCCATGATGTAGCAGATCACCGGGTTCGAGTTGATGACGATCTCGTAGGCGAGGCCGGCGAGGCCCTTGCGGTAGAGCGTCTCGTGATAGGCGAAGCGCTTGCCGAAGCTCCAATGCCCGTACATCAGCGGCAGGCCGACCGAGGCGTAGGCGTCGAGCATCTGCTCGGAGGTGATGACCTCGATCTGCACCGGATAGATGTCGAGCCCCATCTCGTCGATCGCGATGCGCTCGATCGCGTCGTAGACGCGGCGCAGCCCGGCGAAATCCCAGTTCGGGCCGTC
>JASHUW010000269.1 GCA_030039815.1 Alphaproteobacteria bacterium | reverse complement strand
GAACTTGAATAATATCGCCGGGAAGAATCGGGATGGGAGAATCGGTATTGTATTCGCGCATGCTGTCATCGCCGACATGCTGGATCAGCACCTTCGATTGATTTGCCCGATAAGTCGTGCCGCCGGCGATGGCGATGGCGCTCAGCACGGTAAGGCCGCCGGTATAGGGGTAGGCGCCAGGTTTCTCGACCTCGCCGACGATGTAAAACGGGCGGAACTCGGAAATGCCCACGGTGATTTTCGGATCTTTGAGATAGCCGCTCGCGAACTTGGTGGTGAGCGCCTGTTCGAGCTGTTGCTGCGTGAGGCCGGCCGCCTTTACCGTGCCGGCCAACGGAAGCGAGACCAGCCCGCTCGGATCGATCTGATAATCGCCGCTCAGGCTGGGCTCGCCATAGACGGTAACGTGAATTTTTTCTCCGGCCTGGAGCTGCGGCGGCGCTGCGGCCTCAGCCTCGAGTGCTTTTCGCTCGGCCTCGGTAACTGGGGGGGCGCTGTCGCCGCAAGCAGTGAGCACCGGAAGGATCAGCAGGCAAACCGCGGCCAGAACGTGCCGATTAGCCACACGCGCAACCGCCGAACGCAGCCCGCCTCGCCAGCCCACCACCGCTTTTCTCCCCCCATGTTGTGCGACTATGAACCGTCGTGAGCCGCTTCCGCGTCGACGCCAGAAGATCGTGCCGGTTGGCTGCGACTATAAATAAGAAGCCGCTTAGTGCCAATCGGTTGCGCCTGCTCGCGACGCCGCACCCCTGGTGCGAGGAAGCCGCAGACATTGCCGGAATGGTTGATTACGGATATCGTAGCGACGGGTAAAGAGCATCGCGGCACACGCGCAAATCGTGGGCAGACGGCCGACCGGCACCGCGCCTTCGTCTGCGGTATCGGCCAATCCTGGGGGACTCGAGGCGGATGCGCGTCCGATCACCATCATCGCGGGCAGGCCTCGCCGTTCAGTTTTCGCTGTTCGATATTGTCTTGGCCGCCGTGGCGCCGTTACTGGCGCTGTATTTGCGAAACGCGCCGATCCTCACACCGAACGGGGTAGATCAGGTGGCGACTTATGTCGCCATTACTTTTGTGTCGTCGCTTATCGGCTTTGCCCTATTCCGCGTCAATGGCGCGCTTCCCGGCTACTTATCGGTCAACGACGCGCTCGACCTCGCGAAGGCGGTACTGACCGCCGAGTTGCTGACCTGCGCGATCATGTTCAGCATGACCCGGTTCGACGGCGTACCGCGCTCGGCGCCGGCCATCCACGCGCTGATCTTGGGCGGCGGCTTGTTCGCCATGCGGGTGCTGGCGCACATCGCGGACAAGAATCGCAAGCTTTCCAGCAGACCGCGGCAGAGCGCCTCGGAACACATCATCGTTATCGGCCTCAACGATCTCGCCGGCCTTTTCCTCAACCTGATCGATGCGGTCGGGTCGGGCGGCCGCAGCGTTGTCGGGCTGCTTGACGAGAACCCCCGCTTGGTCGGCCGGACCCTGGCCGGCGTACCCGTTTTCGGACCGCCCGAACATCTCGATTCGCTGATCGACGAATTTGCCGTGCACGGCGTCGGCATCGACCGCGTCGTGGTGGCGGGCGATGCCGAGATGCTACCGGCGGCGGTGCTTGACGGGGTTCGCCGTATTTGCGTGCGCCGGGAGCTTCCGCTGGCGTTTGTCGGTGACTTCTTCAACCTGCCGCCAGGTGCGCCGGCCGAGGGCGCGGTTGTCTCGCGCGTACCGCAATCCGCTGCGGCGTACAGCATCCCGCTGGCCCGCTATTTTCGTTGGAAGCGGTCGGTCGAGATGCTGCTGGCGTCGCTGTTGATTCTCGGGCTGACGCCGGTTTGGCTGCTGGGCGGCCTGCTCGCCGCGATCGATGTCGGCTCGCCGATCCTGTTCTGGCAGCGGCGAATCGGGCTGGGCGGCCATCCGTTCCAATTGTACAAGATTCGCACGCTGCATTTTTCGATGGACCGGTCGGGCAGGGCGATCCCGGAGGAGCGCCGCCTGTCCTGGGTTGGGCGGTTCCTGCGTCAGACGCGAATTGACGAGCTGCCGCAACTGCTGAGCGTGATGGTGGGCGATATGTCTTTGGTCGGACCGCGCCCGTTGCTCCCGCGAGACCAGCCTGCCGATCCTTCGGTGCGCCTGATGGTTCGGCCTGGAATCACGGGCTGGGCGCAGGTCAATGGCGGCTCGCTGTTGACCGCTGACGAGAAAGAGGTGCTCGACGCCTGGTATGTTGGCCACGCCTCGGCGTGGCTCGATCTGCGGGTCATGGCAATGACCATGCGCAGCCTGATCCGCGGCGATCGCCGCTCCGAGGAAGCATTGGCCGAAGCGCGCCGCCAGCGCGAGGCGACGGAGCTCGGACGGGTGCGGTTCACGCCCGGAAGCGCCGATCGCGCCGGCCAAGACGACCGCCGGGCGTCGGTGGCGCGGCCGGCATAGGCGATCGGCATCGCCCCGCGGCGGGCGCGTCGCGGCGGTTCGCGCGATGAAGCGGATCATTTTCATCAATCGCTATTTCCATCCGGATCATTCCGCGACAAGCCAGGTGCTAAGCGATCTGGCGTTTCACCTCGCGGCGGTCGGGTACGCGGTGCAGGTTTTCACCAGCCGGCAGCTCTACGACAACCCGGCAGCACAGCTGCCCGAGACCGAAACAGTGCAGGGCGTCGCGGTCCGGCGCTTGTCGAGCACCCGGTTCGGCCGCTCGGCTCTGCTCGGTCGGGGCGTGGATTACGCTTCTTTCTACCGGGCGGTTCGGCGTGAGCTGATGGCCAGCGCCCGGCCGGGCGATATCGTCGTCGCCAAGACCGACCCGCCGTTGCTCTGCCTTGCCGTCGCCTCGGCGGCCAGGCGCCGCGACCTGCTGCTGGTCAACTGGCTGCAGGATCTCTACCCGGAAGTCGCGATGCGGTTGCGGGTGCCGCTGGTCGCGGGCCCGCTTGGCGTCGGCCTGCGGGTGTTGCGTGACGCGGCCCTGCGCCGCGCCGCGGCCAATGTCGTGGTGGGCGGCGGAATGGCAGCGGTCTTGCGCCGGCGGAATATCGCCGCGGACCGCATCGAGGTGATCCCTAACTGGTGCGATGACGACGATATCCGGCCGGTCGCCCATCCCGACAACGAGCTGCGTCGCGAATGGGGCCTCGCGGATCGGTTCGTCGTCGGCTATTCGGGCAATCTCGGCCGGGGCCACGAGTTCGCGACGCTGTTCGAGGCCGCGCTGCGACTGCGCGACGAGCCGCGGATCGCTTTTCTGTTCGTCGGCGGGGGCAGCCGGATGGACGAACTGCGCGGCGCGGTAACGGCGCACGGTCTTGACGCGAGTTTCCGCTTCCTGTCCTACCAGGACCGGGCCCGGCTGAGATTCTCTCTCGGCGCCGCGGACGTGCACTGGCTGTCGCTGCGGCCGGAACTGGAAGGCCTGATCGTCCCGAGCAAGTTCTACGGCATCGCCGCAGCCGGGCGGCCGATCATCGCCGTCACCGCAGGCGATGGTGAAATCGCCGGGCTGGTGCGGGAGCACGGCTGCGGCGTCGTCGTTGCGCCGGGTGACGGTGCGGCGTTCGCGGCGGCGCTGCGGGAGTTCGCGGCAAATCCGGAAATGGTGGCGGGGATGGGGGCTCGCGCCCGCGCCATGCTCGACGCGCAGTTCACCCGCCGGCAGGCCTTCGCGCGCTGGGAGCGCCTGTTCGACGGGCTGCCTTGATTACGATGCGACGAGGAATCGCACGTCCTTGTCTTCGAGAACCGCGCAGGTGAGTTGTCCGCTCATGAACGCACCGGTATCGACATTGATGCGATTGGAGCGCAGCTCCGGCGTCTCGCGCGGCGTGTGGCCGTGCACGACGACCTTGCCAAAATCGGCCCGGCTGTCGAGAAACTCGTCGCGAATCCACAACAGGTCTTGCTCGCGCTGCCGCGCCAGCGGCACGCCCGGCCGCACACCGGCATGGCAGAAGAAATAGCGCCCGACCGCATGCGTCAGCCGCAGCGAGGCGAGAAACGTCACGTGGCTTTGCGGCAGCGCCGCGCGCAGCGCCGCCGCGGCCTCTTCGTAGCCTTTGCGGCGCAGCAGCGGCGCGACGTCAATGCCATAGGAATGCAGCGTCTCCAACCCGCCGAGGCCGCGCCAATAATCACCGATCGACGGGTCGCGCAGAAACTCTTCGAAGATAGCTTCGTGATTGCCGCGCAGCGCGACAAAGGGCGTGGGAAAGGGGTTCCGCGTCAAGCGCTCGATCACGCCGCGGGAATCTGGGCCGCGATCGACATAGTCACCGACGGTCACGGTCAGTGCCCCTTGTGTCGGGCGTTGCGCGAGATCGCGAGCGATTGCCTCGATCATGCGATCGAGCAGATCGGCGCGGCCATGGATGTCGCCGATCGCATAGACCCGGCTCGGCTCTTGCGACGCGTTTGGCGCGGCCCCGAGGGCGGACGAGCTCACGATTGCGTGCCCATGATGGCGCGGACTGAGGCGCGGATTTTGCGCTCGCGCCGGGGTCGCGTCCAGCGCGGCGCGGCGTCGCGTCACGCGGCGGCGCTGCGCGCTTCTTGCCCGCGCGGCGACGACTGTTCATAAAGTCGCGCATGCCCAGCGCAACCTTGGCGCCATCCCCTGAGGACTCGCGTACCGCGAG
>JASHUW010000268.1 GCA_030039815.1 Alphaproteobacteria bacterium | reverse complement strand
CTGGAGCCGGCCGGGCCGCCCTTCGAGAACGCGCTCCCCTTCACGGGCAAGGCGCGCGCTTGGGGGCTTGCCGACCTGCCGCTCGCCTACGACCCGCCGGCCGCGTCCCCGGACGATCTGGCGATCGAGCTGGAGGCCGAGCCCGACCATCCCGATCTGGTGCGGTGCTGGCGGCAGAAGGCGCCGGCGCGCCGCCTTGCCAATCTGTCGGGGATCCCGGCCGTTCTCATCACCGGCGAGGCCTCCTACCACGCGGTTTACGACCACTGCACGGTCAAGTACTTGCGGGAGGCCGGGGTCGCGGTCGACTTCATCCGGCTCGAAGATCGCGGCATCCACGGCAATGGCCACATGCTGATGCTGGAAAAGAACTGCGTCGAGATCGCCGCGCTCGTCGCGGACTGGCTGGCCGGCACGGTTCGTTAGCTCCGGTGTCGATCCCTGGGAGCGTGGACGGGTGGCGCCTGCCGCCCTATCTTCGCGGCAAGGCAACGGGAGCGAGCCATGACGCAGTTCGGCATCGGCCAGCCGGTGCGCCGGGTCGAGGACCGCCGGTTCATCACCGGGCGCGGTCGCTATCTCGACGACATCTCCCGGCCGCACCAGGCACACGCCGTATTTCTGCGCTCGCCGCACGCCCATGCCGCGATCCGCGCGATCGACGCGAGCGGCGCGCGGGAGGCGCCGGGCGTCGTCGCGGTGCTGACCGGCGCCGACCTCGCCGCCGATGGGCTCGGCACCGTTCCCTGCGTCAGCGGCATTGCCGGCGCTGTGCTGCCGCCGCGTCCGGCGATGGTCGCCGACCGCGTGCGCCATGTCGGCGACACGGTGGCGATGGTGATCGCCGATAGCGTCGCCGCGGCGCGCGACGCCGTCGAGCTGATTGCGGTCGATTACCGGCCGCTGCCGGCGGTGATAGACACCGCCCACGCTACGGACGCCGGTCAGCCGCAAGTCTGGGACGAGGCCGAGAACAATCTCAGCTTCGCCTGGGAGGTCGGCGACGGCGCCGCGGTCGCCAAAGCCGCTGCGGTCGCCAAGCACAAGGTGACACTGACCCTTGTCAACAACCGCGTCGTCGTGACCTCGATGGAGCCGCGCGGCGCGCTCGGCGAATATGACCCCGGCGAAGATGCCTACACGCTGTGGAGCTCGACGCAGGGCTCGCATTTCGTGCGCAACCTCTTGGCCGAGCATGTGCTCCACCTACCGGAAAACCGCATTCGCGTGGTGACCCCCGATGTCGGCGGCGGGTTCGGGATGAAGCTCTTTCTCTATCCCGAGCACGTGCTGGTGTTGTGGGCCGCGAAGCGGGTCGGACGCGCGGTGAAATGGGTGCCGGATCGTGCCGATTCGTTCATGACCGACACGCAAGGGCGCGACAACATTACGCGCCTCGACCTCTCGCTCGACGAGGATCTCAAATTCCTCGGCCTTTCGGTCACGCTCACCGCGAACATGGGCGCCTATCTGTCGAACTTCGCACCGGAAATTCCGACCTTTTCGGGCGCGGTGATGCATAGCGGCGTCTATGCGATCCCGGCGATCCATGTCGCGGTCAAGGGGGTGTTCACCAACACCGTGCCGGTCGACGCCTATCGCGGCGCCGGGCGACCGGAAGCGGCCTATGCGCTCGAACGGCTGATCGAGTTCGCCGCCCGGAAGCTCGGTGTCGAGCCGGCGGAGCTGCGCCGACGCAACTTGGTGCCGGCGGCGGCGATGCCCTACGCGACGCCGCTCGGCCTGACCTATGACAGCGGCGATTTTGCCCGCAATCTCGACCAGGCGCTCAAATCTGCCGACATCGCCCGGTTCCCGGCGCGGCGCGCGGCGGCGAAGGCGCGCGGGCATTATCGCGGCCTCGGTCAGGCGGTCTATATCGAGCAGTCGGGCTTCCCGCCCGACGAGTTCGCCGAGGCGCGGTTCGATCCCAGCGGCACCTTGACGCTGCTGATGGGCTCGCAATCCTCGGGACAAGGGCACCAGACCGCCTACGCCCAGCTTGCTTCCGAAAAGCTCGGCCTGCCGCTCGACCAGATCCGCGTGCTGCAAGGCGACAGCGCCGCGATCGCCTTTGGCCGCGGCACTGGCGGCTCGCGCTCGATCCCGGTGGGCGGCGGCGCGCTGATGCATGCGGCCGACAAGCTCATCGCCAAGGGCAAGAAGATTGCCGCGCACCTGCTGGAAGCGGCCGAGGCCGACATCTCGTTCGCGGACGGCAAGTTCATCATCCCCGGGACCGACCGCAAGGTGGCGCTCGACGCGGTGGCGCGCGCCGCCTTCAACCCGGCGCAGCTGCCGCCCGATGTCGAGCCCGGTTTTGCCGAGAGCGGACATTTCACCCCGCCGGCGCCGACCTTCCCCAATGGCGTCCATGTCTGCGAGGTCGAGATCGATCCGGAGACGGGCATTGTTCGCATCGAGCGCTACTTGGTGGTCGACGATTTCGGCGTGGTCATCAATCCGCTGCTGCTCGCTGGCCAGGTCAATGGCGGGATCGCCCAGGGCGTTGGGCAGGCGATGCTGGAACGCACCGTGTTCGACCCCGATAGCGGACAGCTGCTGAGCGGCACGCTGCAGGATTACGCGCTGCCCCGCGCCGACGACCTGCCGGCGCTGGAGTTCGCCTATAATGTCGTGCCGTGCCGCACCAATCCGCTTGGCGTCAAGGGTGCGGGTGAGGCCGGCGCGATCGGCTCGCCGCCGGCGCTGATCAACGCGATCGTCGACGCGCTGTCGGAGCTCGGCATCGGCCATATCGACATGCCGGCGACGCCCGAGGTGGTGTGGCGCGCCATGCGCAGCGCCACACCAAGACAAGCAGCGTGATTTGCGGGAACGTCACGCGTCCTTCGAGACGCGCCTACAGGCGCTCCTCAGGATGAGGAAGGTTTGAGGATGGCATTAAGAAAAGACCTCATCCTGAGGTGTGGAGCGGAGCGAAGCCGCGAAGGACGCAAGACGGTGACCCAGCATGTCTAAAGAACTGCTCGAGGTCGCCATCAAGGCCGCCCTCGCCGCCGGCGAGGAGATCATGCGCGTCTATGCCGAGCCATTCGACGTGGTGCAGAAGGGCGACAATACCCCGGTCACCGAGGCCGATCTCGCCGCCGAGCGGGTGATCGTCAAGATGCTGACCGAGGCCTTTCCCGACATCCCGATCGTCTCGGAAGAGACCGCGCCGGAAGACGGGTTCAAGCCGCCGGCGGCGCGGTTCTGGGTCGTCGACCCGCTTGACGGCACCAAGGAGTTCGTCGCCAAGAACGGCGAGTTCTGCGTCTGCATCGGTCTCGTCGAGGACGGCGCCCCGGTGATGGGCGTCGTGCACGGCCCGGCGCGGCGCGTCACCTACGCCGCCGACGGGCCGGACAGCGCGATCCGTATGGTGAATGCCGGCGCGCCGGAGAGGGTCTCGGCGCGCGTGCCGCCTCCCGCAGGCATCGTCGTGATCCATAGCCGCAGTCACGAGAACAGCCGGCGCCTCGCCGAGTATTTCGAGGGCAAACCGGTGCCGATCCTCAAACGCGACATCTGCGGCAGCGCGCTGAAGTTCGGCATCCTCGCCGCGGGTGAGGCGGATTTCTACCCACGCTTCGGTACGACCATGGAATGGGACACCGCGGCCGGCCAGGCGATCCTCGAAGCAGCCGGCGGGTGCGTGCTCGACCTCGACGGCAAGCGGCTCGGCTACGGCAAGCACGACCTCAAGAACGCGGGCTTCCTCGCCTGGGGCAGGAAGCCTGCGTGGTGAGCATGGGATAGTTGGATGCCGGCGACGGCCGTCTCGGTGGCCGCCGCCGGCTTCCGGTGGCTAGAAGCGGAACGCCATCTTGCTGACCAGAGCGTTCTCGGTCGCTGTCTGGTTGCCCAGCGTGGTGCGCTGGCCCCAGACATATTCGAGGCCGACATCGATAAACGACACCGGGTTCCAGATCAGGTTGACGTGGGCGGTGATCAACTCCTTGTTGATCGCCGCCGCCTGACCCGCTGTCGAGGCCGCCACGGTGCCCGCGCCGGTCGCGTTGACCAGCGAGATCGGGATACCGTAATGCGCGTTGAAGCCGGCATTGACGTTACTGCGCAGATTGTCGAGCCACCAATGCTGGTAGCCGATCTCCGCGCCCATCTCCTGCGTCGGCTTGAAGCGGATCAGCGCCGCATTGGCCGCCGTCGCCGGCACGTTGACGCCACCGTAGGTGCCGGTCACCGCGCTGGTCGACGAGGCGCCGTAGTTGGTCGCGATGTCGAAATTGCCGCTCTGGTTCAGGTATGGCCCGATCGTGTCACCAACGACAAAGTGGAGGATGATGTCGTCCTTCACCCAGCCCATCCAGCCCGGCTTGACGTCGAAGCCGAGATGAACGCCATAGCCGATGAACTGATGGTCGAAGAAGCGGCCATCGGTCACATCAATGCCCGGGCGCAACACGCCGGACAGGTCGACATGGCCCCAGGGCTGCGGCAGGTACCAGGCCGCGGTGAAGTCGGGCGCGGTCGACTTGGCGATGTTGAGCGGGGTGTTGCCGCTGGTCAGCAGCGCGGTGGTGCAGGTCGACGCCGTCGCCGTGCTGACCGAGGCGGTGGCGCCGGTCGGGCAGGTCGTGGTCAGGGTCGGCACCACGCCAGCATCCGAGGCCTCAAGCCCGTTCGGATTGGCGATGATGGTGTCCGGGGTTTCCGCTGACACCGAGAACGAGGCGCCCCACCAGGCCGGCATCGTATAGCGGACCTGCGGCACGCGGACATGGCCCGGTTCGCCGACATTGCCGCCGAAGTCCAAGGTCTCGCCGTTGGCGTCCGGATCGGAGAAGTTCGAGGTCGCCTGACCGGCGAGGAAC
>JASHUW010000267.1 GCA_030039815.1 Alphaproteobacteria bacterium | reverse complement strand
GCGCCGCGCGGGCATCGGCAAGGTCGGCGTGATCGACGCCGCGCCGGATGCGCGGCGGGCGGGCATCTGGGAAAACGGCGCGCGGATGAATGTACTGCGCACGCCGAAGACGCTGCCTGGCCCGGAATACGGCATCGCCGCGCTGTCGTTCCAGGCGTGGTACGAGGCCCGGCACGGCGCGGAAGCCTATCGCGCATTCGAGCGCATCCCGAAACAGGCCTGGATCGACTACCTCGCGTGGTATCGCGAGTTCCTGGGAATCGCTGTTCGCTATGGCACGCGGCTCTTGCGCATCGAGCCGGCGGAAGAAGGCTTCCGGCTGCACCTCAACACCGGCGTCGAGACCTGTCGCAAGATCATCATCGCCACCGGGTTCGAGGGATCGGGCGGGCTCGCGCTTCCCGATTTTCTGTGCGACCTGCCGCGTGCGCTTTATGCCCATACCGGCGACGACATCGACTTCGCCGCGCTCAAGGGCAAGGACGTCGCGGTGATCGGCGGCGCCGCCTCGGCGTTTGACGCGGCGGCGGTGGCGCTGGAAACCGACGCAAAATCGGTGCATCTCTTCGCCCGCCGCGCGGTGCTCGCGACGACGCCGATCAACCGCAGCCGCGGCTATCCCGGCGCCTACGACAATTACTACGCGCTGCCGGACGCGGTGCGCTGGCACCAGGCGATCCGCTATCGCCGCGCCGGCTCGACGGCGCCGCAGGACGCCATCGAGCGCGTCCTCAAGCACCACAATTTCCATCTGCATCTCGCCGCGCCTTGGGTGTCGGCGCGCGAGGAAGGCGGCGGGATCATCGCCGAGGCCGCCGACGCCGCGGGATGCCTGACGGAGGGCGCGCTGAGCTACCGCTTCGACTTCGCGATCGCCGGCACCGGCTACGCGGCCGACCCGAACCTGCGGCCGGAATTCGCCGATTTCGCCCGCCATATCCTGCTGTGGCGCGACCGCTACACCCCGCCGGTCGACGAGGCCGATCCGTTCCTCGGCGCGCACCCCTATCTCGGGCCCGGCAACGAGTTCATGGAAAAGCACCCGGGCGCAGCGCCCTATCTCAAGGACATCCACTGCTTCAACCCGGCCGGGTTCATCAGCTTCGGCGTGCCGATCGGCGACGTGCCGAGCATGAAGCGCGGCCACCCGACGGTGACCGCGCAGATCAGCCGCGACCTGTTCCTTGCCGATTTCGAGCACCACCAGCGACGCATGACCGGGGACGTGCCGCCCGACTTCACGCCCGAGCTTTACGCCAAGGCGGTCTGGAGGCCGGGCCGCTGACGCGCCGTCAGTCGCCCTCGACTAGGCGCCGCCTCCGCCCAGGGCGTCGGCGTCGGTCTTGCTGTGCGGGACGGCCTTGTAACCGATATAGGCCACCTGGCTCACCCCCATCAGCGCGACGAGCCCCTTGTCGAGCGCCGGGAAATACAACATCGCGGTCGCGCCGGAGACACCGGGCGGCGCCGACGGGTGCAGCATGATCGCGGCGACCTCGACGCCATAAGCGATGACCAGCACCACAGTCAGGAAAAACTGCTGCACCTTGCTGAAATCGACCTGGTCGTCATTGCCGGTCTCGTCGCCATAGAAGATGTCGCGCCAGGCATGCTGGCCCTGCGCGTTGACGCTCAGCGTGCCTTGATCGGCCTTGACGCCCAGCACGATCGGCGCCGCGACCGCCGACGCACCCGACAGACCGAGCAGAATCCACATCTCGGGCGGCACGTTAAGGTCGAGCGGGTTTTTCAGTGCGTTCGGCACGACGCTCCACACGGCGTTGATCGTTCCCTCGGTCATCACCGCCGAGATCACCAGCAGCGACCACAACACCAGCTGAAGCCGCGCCAGGCTCATCTTGTTACGCTGATCGATCAGCACGCCGCGCCAATCGACGACCGGTGGCAGCCGGCCGATGACCGCAAAGCAGCCGACCAGGCCGACCAGGGTCAGCAGCCAGGCGCCGAGCACGCAGAGTCCGGGATCGGCCGGCGCGCTGTGCAGCCCGGCGATGATGTTGACCACCACGATCAGCACGACAAGGCCGGCAAATTGAAAATGCGGCATCGCGTTACCCCTCAGCGGTCATTCTACTTATTGGTTCAAGCTAGACGGTTCGGCGAAACCTGACAATCGGACGTTCGCGGCTCGCGCAAAAATTGATCGGAGATCTAGGCCAGATGCTTGAGGTATTGCGCGACGAAGTCGCAACCGACAAAACGGGCATAAGCATCGCTGATCTTTTTGGTGATGGGGCCCGGCAGCGGCGCCGGCAGCACGCGCCCACCAATGCTGCGCACCGGGCAGATGCAGAGACTGGTCGACGTCATGAAGATCTCGTCGGCGATGCCGGCGTCGTAGAGGTCGAGATCGGCCTCGCGGCAAGGGATGCCGAGCTCGCCGCACAGCTCGATAACGGTCTCGCGGCTGATGCCGGGCAAGACAAATTCGCTGCGCGGGGTCAGCACCTCGCCGTCCTTGACCAGGAAGATATTGCTGCCGATGCCCTCGGAGAGATGCCCGTTATGGTCGAGCAGCAGAGACCACGCCTCCGGATCCTGCGCTTTTGCTTGAAGATCCGCCTGTATCAGGTTGAGGTAATTGTGGGTCTTGGCGCGCGGGCTGAGCGCGTCGGGGGCGGTGCGGCGGATCGGCGGCACGACGATGTCGATGCCGTCGCGGAACAGGCGCGCGCGCTTCTTCAATGGCAGCGGAATGCACTCGACGATGACCGTCGGGCCGGTTTCCTCCCAGCCCTCGTCGCCGACCGCGTCGACGCCGCGCGACACGCGCTGCGCCAGCCAGAAATCGCTGTCGGGGGTGAGGAAATGCGCGTTGCGCGCCAGTACCTCCTCGCTGATCCCGACCATTTCCTGCGGGCTGAGGCCGGGATCGATGCGCAGATATTTGAGCGAGCGGTAGAAGCGGTCGATGTGCTCCTTCAGCTTGAAGGGCCGGCCGTGGAACGTGCGGGTCATATCGAAGGCGGCGTCGCCGTATTTGAACCCGCGGTCGCGGAACGGCACGCGCACGTCGCGCTCGGGCATGATCTCGCCGTTGAAATAGGCGACGCGCTGATTTCTCTGAACGTTGCGGCGGGTATCGCTCATTGGACCCCCTCGAACAGCGGGGCGCGGGTCTCGGCGAAGTCCTCGACCGCGCCGACGAGCTGGTCGGCGTCGTTATCGTCGAGCGCGATCGACAGCGACATCATCCCGCGCTTGGCAAACCAGATGCCG
>JASHUW010000266.1 GCA_030039815.1 Alphaproteobacteria bacterium | reverse complement strand
GCGGTAGATGTAAACGGCGATCGGCAGGAGGCACTTCTCCGGGTCCTCCGGGCGGTGGGCTCGTTTACGATCGGTGGGCTCTGGCCGCACTGGAATGAACAGGGCTTCTCCCGGCCGGAGCTCTTTATCGCCGTAGTTCTTCCAAATCGACCATGCCTCCCCCTGCGTCTGTGCTGGCCCGGCATTTTCAGGTGTCGGTTCCTGCCTGGGGCCATTGAGCGTCATGTCCGAAATTTTGATCGGGTCTGGCGACCGATTGAGCAGCGCCAGGAAGACGTTTTTGGTGATCGGGTCGCCGTCGTGCCAATGGTCATCCGGAAGCTCGTACCACGCCGCTTCGATCTTTTGCTCGCTCGCTTGCTCGGCCGGTCGCTCGCTCGGCCGCTCTTGCGGGCAACAGCAGCCGCCGAGCCACAGGGCGAGCGCCGCGGCTGCCGCGAGACGCGCGCTCATCGGGCACCCCGGCTGACGCTGCTGCGGCCGGTCGTCTCAAGCTCGGTGATGATCGTATCGAGCTTGCGGCCGATACTGCTCAAATCTGAGCCGAGTTTCAGCGTGATGGTGTCGGGGTCGATCGTGATCTTGCCGCCCCCCGCCAATTTTACCTGGTTGTTGTTGTCCCAGTTGAGCGCAAGTCCCTGCCCGAGCCGGTCGAGATCGGCCTGGCTGAAGCGGACGGTCGCCGGTTGTTCGAGCTTGACCGTAGCGCCCGGGGCGAGCGCCAGGCTTCCGGTCACCGCCAGCGCGCCGCCGGCTGCGGCCGCGACGGCGACGGGCAGCGCCATCGTCGTCGCCGCGCCGCGGAACATGCCAATGAGCGCTTCCGGCCCGCGGCCGGCGCTCGCTCCCTCGGGCTTCGGCTCCGGTCCGGCGCCCTTGAAGTCGACCAGCTTTTGCAGCAGCTGAAACCAGAACGGGGCCGCGAAACTCGCCGCGGCCGCGGTGATCAGGCAGCCGAACTGCGCCGACAAAAGGGCCCAGAAGCCGAAGAAACCGAGGAAACGCCGCAGATGATCGAGCCACAGCGAGGCGAGGTTGAGCGTCGTCAGCTCGTCGAGCAAGCCCTTCGCGCGATCGGCGTCCCGCGATGTTTTGGTCTGGTTGGTGGTCGTGACTTTCTCGACGATCGTGTTCGCGCGTGACTTCTTGTCCTGGTCCGCCGATTTGTCCGTTTGCTCGGTCGTTGTGGTATGGGTGGGTGCCGCCGGTTGCGCCCCCTGCTTTTGCTCCGGAGCTTTCGGCGGCTCTCCCGGCTCCTTGCGCTCGTCGGTCTGCGACCACTCCGACGACCGGGTCCGGTCGCCGTTTTTCGCGCGCTCGGTGGTTTGCGTCCGATCCGAAAGGTTGGTCGTTTCGTCGACCTCGCCCGTCGCCTTGACCAGCTCCAGCCGGGCGTTCACCGCGGCGTCCTGCCACAAGAATTTGGCCAGATCGATCGTGTCGAGCTGAAAGACGATCGCCAGACCGATGGCGATGCCCAGGCAGCTGTAGCGCGCTCGCGTCTTGTAGGCTCCGGTGATGCGGTCCATCCCGGCGCTGACCCATTGCTGGAGCCGCTCTTCCACCTTGGCGAGGTCGCGTTCACCCTCGCGGAACATGGCCCGCAACAGCAGCCGCGACCGATCTCCGGGTTGGAACGGATTTTCGAGAGCATTGGCGAGACGCGCATAGGTTCTCGGCACCCCCCAACCGGCCGCGAGCACGTCGAGCATCGCCGTGGCGAGCGCCTGGGGCGCAATATAGGCGGAGTGGCGGCGCGGCCGGTTGAAGACCCCGAGACCCGTCCACCGCAATAGAAAGAATGGGCGCGTCACCCGGTAGAAGACCGCGGGGTGCCGCATGATCGCCCGGATCTGGTCGGGGGAAAAGCCGTTATCCCGCAGGATGGTCCGCAACCGTCGGCGCAGGAATTTGCCGCGAGAGTTGTTCCACGTGGCCCAGAATTCGCGGATCGCCGATGTGACGAATGCCAGGAATAGGAACAGGATCGTCAGTCCGATGGTCGTTTCCAGAATGAAGCTTCCGAGCATGGCGCATCCCCGCGAGTGGCTGCCGGCATCATGCTGCGGGCGCCACGGCCTCGGCCTGTTCATTGGCTCCGGGCAGCGTGCCGTCGCACCCGAATGCACCATGATCCACAATTTTGGGTTTTACTGCAATATGGTCGCTTCCTGCCGGGACGCGGACATCATCGTCCAAATACATGAAATCTTTAGGCCTTCGTTGCCGCGAGGCGGACAACCTGAGGTAGGCTTGCGGAAATTCGCCGAGACACGTCGGCCCGTAACGCGGTGCTTGTGGTAAACAGTTATGTTGATAATAATTCGACCCTCCCACGGCGAGGCAAAAATGAGCAACATGGGCGCTGATAATATCACGCTCGATCTGGTGTTTGGCGCGCTGGCCGATCCGGTGCGACGGGCGATCCTCAATCGCCTCGATGGCCAAGATCTTCTGGTCACCGAGCTGGCCGAGCCGTTCGCCATCTCGCTTCAAGCCGTGTCGCGCCACATCCAGGTGCTGGTGCGCGCCGGTCTCGTGACGCAGCAGCGCTCGGGCCGGATCAGCCGCTGCCGTCTCGATACCGGTCCGCTGCTCCGGGCCTCGCTCTGGCTCAACCGCTACAGCCG
>JASHUW010000265.1 GCA_030039815.1 Alphaproteobacteria bacterium | reverse complement strand
TCACACAAAATCGCCAAGCACGCCGGAAAGCTGTCTTCCCCTATTGCTTTGCGCTCGGGGGCGCGGCGGTATTCTCCCCCAATTCCAGCCGCTCGATATTGGTCTTGGCGGCCTCCGATGCCGCGGTGCCGGGCGCGAGTTCGGCGACGCGGACCCAATCGCGGCGCGCGCCGTTGAGATCGCCCTTCAGCCGCAGGATATCGCCGCGTTCGAGCAGGGCCGATACCGAGTTCGGCGCAAGCGTCACGGCCTTGTCGATGTCGCCCAACGCGAGATCGAGCTTGCCGAGTTCGCGATTGGCCGAGGCGCGATAGATCAGCGCGTCGACCCGGTTCGGGTCGCTCCCCAGCGCCTTGTCGAGATCGGCGATCGCCTTGTCGAACCAGCCTTCGCTCCCCGCCGCCTCGGCACGATCGACCAGCAGATCGGGGTCGCCGGGCAACAAATTGAGCGCCGCCGTGTCGTCGGCGAAGGCGCGCGCCGGATCACCTTGCAGCAGCCAGGCCTGCGCCGCCTGGTCGAGCACGTCGGCGCGCAGCGAGTCGGGCGCACGGTCCATCGCTTTGGCGAGCTCTTCGAGATGCAGCGCGCCGTCCTTGTATTGTTTCAGCCCCACAAGCGCGACGGCGTAGCAATGGTCGGCCGGATGCGCGCCACCCCGCGACTGCCAGTGCTCCGCGAGGTCGCGAGCCGCGGCCGGGTCGGTCTTAGCGAGGCTGAGACAATGCTCGTAGGTCGCCTCGTCCCCCGCGGCGCTGTGCGGCGGCGCGCCGGGTGCGGCGCGCTGCGGCGGGACATAGGGTGGTGGCGGCGGCTTAGGCGCCGGCGCGGCCGACATTGGTGGACCCATCGGGCCGGATGTATCGACGGCGGAAGCCGCTATCGGCGCGAGCGCGATGCTCACCGCCGCCACGCAGACCATCGCCACCGCTCGCTTCATCCGCTGCCGCCGGCCGCCGTTTCCTGGCGCATCGATACCATATTCGCTGCCCGCATCGTACCGCCGTCGTTGCGGCGCGAAACCGCGCGGCGCTACGATGTCGCAGCGGGAGGAAGGGCGGCTATCCATTGGCATTCGAGCGTTTGCGCCAAGCGGCCGGCGGCTTCGGCAACATCGCCCGCGCGCTCTCCCATCGCAATTACCGCGTCTATATCAGCGGCAACGCGATCCAGCTGATCGGCACGTGGATGCAGCGCGTCTCGGGCGGCTGGCTGGCCTGGACGCTGACCCATTCCGGCACCTGGCTCGGCATGATGTCGATGGCCGAGTTTCTGCCGGTGCTGTTCCTCGCCCCGCTGGCCGGGGTCATGGCCGATCGCCGCGACCGGGTCAGCATCATTCGCATCACGCAGCTGATCGGCTGTGGCCAGGCGATCCTGCTGGCGACCCTGGTCTTCACCAACCTCATCACGATCCATCTGCTGTTCGCGCTGGTGATGCTGCTCGGCATCAACCAGGGCATCGCGCAGCCCGCGCGTCTCGCGCTGATCCCCACCCTGGTCGATCGCGAAGCCCTGCCCTCGGCGCTGGCAATCAACTCGATCGTGTTCAACGCCGCGCGGTTTATCGGGCCGGCGATCGCCGGCGTCCTGATCGCGCGGATCGGCATCGGCACGGCCTTTGCGGCGAACGCGCTCACCTATATTGCCTTCCAGGTCTCGCTCGCCAACCTGCGCGACATCCCGAAGCTGCCGATGCGCGCGGCGCAGAATGCGGTAAAGGCCTCGCTCGAAGCCTATTCCTATGCCAGCCGGCATCCCGGCATCGCGCCGATGCTGCTGCTCTTCGCGGTGACGACGATCGGCACGCGCGGTTTTATCGAGCTGTTCCCCGGCTTTGCCGACAGCGTCTTCCACCGCGGGCCGCAGGGCCTCGCGATGCTGACATCGACGGTGGGATTGGGCGCGATCTTCGGCGGCGCGTGGATGCTGATCCGCTCCCAGATCAGCGGGCTGACGACGATCGTGCTGGCCAACACCCTTATCATGTCGCTGGCAATCGTCGCCTTTACCGCGACCGATGTCTTCGTGATGGCGCTGCCCTGCGTGTTTATCGCCGGGACGGCGATGGTGATCACCGGGATCGGCGCGCAGACGCTGATCCAAGCCTCGACCGACCGCAGCATGGCCGGCCGGGTGATGGCGCTCTACGGCATGATCTTCCGCGCCGGCCCGGCGCTCGGCGCGGTGATCATGGGCACCGCCAGCGAGCGTCTCGGCTTGCGGCTGCCGCTTGCGGTTGGCGCGGTGGTGTCGTGCGCCTGCTGGGCGCTGACCCTCAACCGCAAGAAGGCGATCGTCGCCTCGCTCGAGGACGTCATCCCGGAGGCCGAGGCCGTTGCGGAGCGCGGCGCGTGAAGCTCCTTGTCTTTGGGCTCGGCTACACGGCGCGCGCGCTCGCGCGACGGCTTGGATCGGATTGGACGATAGCGGGCACGTCGCGCGCAGGTGACAGCGGCTGCCTGCGTTTCGATCGCGAACACCCGCTCCCCGCATCGGCGTTTCACGACGTCACGCACATCCTCGTCTCCATCCCGCCTGACGAGGTGGGCGACCCGACGTTTGATCTTCACCGCGCGGACATCGCGCTGAAGAGCCTCCAATGGCTCGGCTACCTGTCGACGACTGGCGTCTACGGCACGCGCGATGGCGGTTGGGTCGATGAAGGCTCCGAACTTCGCCCCACCAGCGCGCGCGCCGAGCGCCGCGCCGCGGCGGAGCGGGAGTGGCTGAAGATGGGAGCGCATGTCTTCCGCCTCGCCGGGATCTATGGACCCGGCCGCAGCGTCTTCGACGCGCTTCGCACCGGCAGCGCGAAGCGCATCGATGCCGGCGGCCAGGTCTTTTCGCGCATTCATGTCGACGACATCGCGGCGGTGCTGCTGGCCTCGATCGCCCGGCCGCGGCCCGGCGCCATCTACAATGTCTGCGACGATGAACCGGCGGCGCAGGAGGCCGTCGTTGCGTACGCCGCGGCGTTGCTCGGCATGGCGCCGCCGCCGCTCTTGCCACTGGCAGAGGCCGAACTATCGCCGATGGCGCGCAGCTTCTGGGCCGACAACAAGCGCGTCTCCAACGCGTTGATCAAAGGAGAGCTCGGCGTCGCCCTCGCCTATCCGAGCTATCGCGAGGGATTGGCCGCCGTTTTGGCCGCAGGCGGCTAACGCTTGCCTCAACGGCCGCCGTCCGGCATCGTCGGCGCACGCAAGCGACCCGAGGGAGGACTGCATGCCGACGTACAATATCCTGATGATGGGGGCCTCTTACGGCTCGCTGCTGGCGATCAAGCTGCTGTTCGGCGGCCACAAGATCACGATGGTTTGCCTGCCGAACGAGGTCGAGGCGTTCAACAGCGATGGCGCGCATGTCCGCATGCCGGTGCGCGGCCGCGCGACACCCGTCGACCTCGATTCGCGCAAGCTGCCCGGCACTCTGCGCGCCGCCGGCACCGGTGACGTCAGTGTCAAGGATTACGACCTTGCCGTGCTCGCGATGCAGGAGCCGCAATACCGCTCGCCCGGCGTGCGCGAGCTGCTCGACGCACTGGCGCGCGCCAAGGTGCCGTGCATGTCGATCATGAACATGCCGCCGCTGCCCTATCTGGCGCGGATTCCCGGCCTCAACGTCGATGCGCTGAGGAGCTGTTTTACGGACGCTACGGTCTGGGACAATTTCACCCCCGGCAAGTTGACGCTGTGCAGCCCCGACCCCCAGGCGATCCGCCCGCCCGGCGAGAAGATCAATTTCCTGCTGGTAACGCTGCCGACCAATTTCAAATCCGCACGGTTCGACAGCGACGCCGACACGCAGATCCTCAGGAACCTGCAGGCCGATGTCGACGGCATCAGATACGATCCGGGCGACGGCGAGAAGATCGACCTGCCGGTGAAGCTCAAGGTGCACGACTCGATCTTCGTGCCGCTCGCCAAATGGGCGATGCTGCTGACCGGCAATTATCGCTGCATCACCGCCGACGGCGCGATCGACATCAAGGACGCGGTGCACGCCGACCCGGAGAAGTCGCGCTCGGTCTACAACTGGGTCATGGATGCGTGCGTGAAGCTCGGTGCCAACCCGGCGGACCTCGTGCCCTTCGAGAAATACGCCAGCGCGGCGCATGGCCTGGTGCGGCCGTCCTCGGCGGCGCGCGCTGTCAATAATGGCGCGCAGTTCATCGAACGCACCGACCGTCTCGTCCAGCTCCTGGGCGCGCAGCTGGGCATGAGCAACCTGATCGTCGACGCCACGGTGAAACAGGTCGACGCCCGGCTCGAGACAAACCGCAAGAAAGCGGCCTAGCCTTTTGCGCTAGCCGCCGGCGCGGTTCGCGAGCTGCAACCCGGCTTCGCCTCGAACGTGTACTTTCAATGCGCCCAAGCAACTACCGCTTGGGCGCGACAAACTGTACACTCCCTCGGCACGATCGAGGGGCGCCATGCGAGGCAATGTCATCGGGTTCGACGCCGATACCAATACCGGCGCCATCAGCGGCCATGACGGCAACCGCTACGACTTCGTCACGCAGGACTGGCATGGACACGGCCAGCCCCACCACGGCGACGTCGTCGATTTCCAAGCCCAAGGCGGGCGCGCTCTCGATATCTACCTGACCGAGCCGGAATACGTTCAGCCGACTTGGGGCACATTCTATTTTTCGCCGGCAGGGCGGATATCGCGTTCGCAGTACTGGCTGCGCTTCTTTTTGCCCGTGTTCATCATCGGCCTGATCCTGGACGCGCTCAAGCTTGTCGGCGAGCCGTTCAAGGTCCTGGCGGCGTTGTTCCAACTGGCCGTCCTCTGGCCGGGGATTGCCGTGCTGATCAAACGCATCCACGATCGCAACAAGTCCGGGTGGCTCGTCTTCGCTCTTTACGGACCCTTGATTGTTACGCTCGCCTTCGGGCTCGGGGCGCTAGCAGAAATCGGCATGTCGGATAAGGCGACCGGCGGCATACTGGCGGTCATCGCCGCCGTGTTCAGCGCCGTCACGCTTATTGTCGGAATTTGGTTCTTCATCGAGTTCGGCTGCATGCGCGGCACGATTGGCGCCAATCGCTTCGGCCCCGACCCGGTTCCCAATCGCTGAGACCGCGCGAGGCTGGCGCATGCGAGGCAATGTCATCGGGTTCGACCCCGACACCAACACCGGCGCGATCAGCGGCCATGACGGCAATCGCTACGATTTCGTCACCCAGGACTGGCACGGACACAGCACGCCGC